>WTKB01000011.1:3684-6106 GCA_011524575.1 Aquimarina sp. | reverse complement strand
GAAACATTCTTACCTTTTAGTTGTCCTTTCAATACTATTGTGTTGTTGTAAAAAAGATAGTCCTCCCGTAGAAGCTACAACTAAAGAATTTAGTATTTATGTAGATTACTGGAATAGTGATGGTGAGAGTCCTGAAATTAGTTTTGATCCCAGTAACTCTGATTCTGAAATTAAAATTGATTTTGAAGAAACCTTTGGTGGCGAAGTGATACCTCCTAATTTAGTAGATGTTATTATTGATAATCTACGTATTATTGATGAACTAAATAGAAATTATGAAATAGATAGTATCAATGCTTATGAATACCAAGAGGGTTATAATACTTGGAGGGAGGATGTAGAGTTTACCATGGATTATTCTTCAGTAGAATCTATGGATGTAGTTTTGGTACTGGATGCTAGTGATTCGTTGGGTGATGATCTTGAAACGGTTAAAACTTATGCAGTAAATTTTATTGAGAAAATGTATACTGAAATTCCATCGGTTAATGTCGGTGTTATTAGTTTTACAGATTCCATTAATACCAGTCCACTTACTCAAGACTCCACTGAGGTAATCGCTTTTGTCGAAAATATTGAACAAGGACAATACAGCCGCTTGTATGAAGCAGCAAGTGTAGGAGTTGAATTGCTGCAAGCTAGTGATAGTGAAGGTAAAGCATTATTAATTTTTAGTGATGGTGTAGATAATTTTTCTTCACAAGGCTATACACAAGCAAGTTTATTACAAGAACTAAATACCAGTACAGATGATCTTGTTAAAATAAATAGTTTTACTATAGGTTTAGAAGGTGAAGGAATAAAGGATAATACTGTACTTACAAATATGGCAACAAATGGTGGTTTTGCGGCTTTTCCAGAATCTGTAGATGAACTAGATACCGTATTTGAAGCTTTTTCAAGATCGATTCCTAATGTTTACAATTTAACCTACACACGTAATAAACAAATTGTATCTCAGGATGCTGCTATTCGTTTAAAATTTGTAATTACAGGTACTTTAAAGTAGTTGAATTTTATGTATTTTTGCGTTTTTCTATTTTTGAATTTTTTTTAACGCATGTTAAGAAACAATCAAGAGCATGTTTAAACAAGCTCTTAAACTAAATATAAACTATAATTCAAAAGTTTAGCGTTATTGGGTTACTTTTAAATGATGTGTCTATCTAAATAAGCAAATCTTTTTAAAGTGATCCGAGTTATTAAAGTTTTTGATTACAGGAAGTAGTGCCTCTAAACAAGCTATAAGATCAATTTTTTTACTATTATGGGAGGAGTTATACATGGTTTGGTGCATAGTTTGACTAATTTTAAAGAGCGTTTATCTTCAACAATACTGAGAAGGCATCCAAGTACTACCAATCAAGCATTGGAAAAAAATCCTTCTCCTCAAATTCCCCTTTACCAAAAACCTTATGTGATTGTTGGAAGGTATAATGATGTCATTCAGTTTTTAAAAGATCATCCTGATATGTCTTTTCTATCAGGAACTTCTTGTTATGATAATGCTACAGACCTTTATGGAGAAGAAAACATAAATCCATATGCTTTAAATGAAGAATCTGATTGTGCTTACACAACGAAACAACAAAACTATGGTTGCTTAAAAATGAGTATTAATTTAGATTCCGAACAAAAGGAAGGTTTATTTGCTTCTTTTTCAAGTATTGCTTCAAAATTAATAAATTATATTACTTATGAGCATGCTCTTGAATTTGCTAAGGGTGTTATTGATATTATTGGTAGAGTCACAGATTTCTCTTTAGATCTTTCAGAAAGCACAAATTTAGAACTCACTAAGCAATTGAATAATCCTAAAATTGTCTTATCCCTTTCACCTCTTCTTAATGAAAATTATAATAATGTAACTGTATTTGATAATGCATCCACTGTAAAAGGTAAAGATCTAGTCACTTATTTAGAAGAACAAAGAATACCGTTATTAAAAACGGCTATCGATCCTTATAAACGTAAGTCTAAAATACCTTCGGCTGCTGATTTAAGCTTTTTATCAAAGACTCCCTCTAGAGCAGTTGTAACTGATATTCCAATGCCTGTTACTGCTACTACTAAAAGACAACGATCTGGAGTAATAGTTATTTAATCAGGGATTATTTATTACTAGAATAGTTTTCCTCTGAAAGTGCCATAGCTGCTAGGTATCCAGAAGTCCAAGCGTTTTGAAAGTTAAAACCTCCAGTAATACCATCAATATTTAAAAGTTCTCCCACAATATGTAAGTTTGGGTATTTTTTAGAAGCGAATGTTTTAAAATCAATTTCTTTGAGGTCCACTCCTCCAGCTGTTACAAATTCATCTTTAAAAGTGTTCTTTCCACAAATTTTATAACAAGAATTGGTTAATTCTTCTTGGAGTGTTGTTAATTGTTTATTTGAGATATTTGCCCACTGCGTTTGTTGTA
>WTKB01000011.1:2263-3584 GCA_011524575.1 Aquimarina sp. | reverse complement strand
TAAAATTGGAAACTTCTTTACAACTCAAAGTGACTTTAGTACTGATACCTGCTAAATCTTGAATGCGTTTGTCTTTACATACAAAAGTAAATAAAGAAGGTACTAAGGGAATACAATTTATTTGAAGTCTATCTAATGATTCAATTATTTTTGGAGTACATCCTGTTGCAAGCACTAATTTTTCTGAAGTATATACATGGTTTTTTGTATAAATATTCCATTTATTCGTTGAGGCATCTACTTTAAAATGGGTTACTTTTTTACTAATTTCTATTTTTATTTTTAGATCATTAGCACTATTAATAAGGGTGTTTACTATACTTTTTGAGTCATCGGATACAGGAAATACACGATTATCAGCCTCCGTTTTAAGCACTACACCTCTATCTTCAAACCACTGTTTTGTGTCTTGTGTTCCAAAGCCGTATAGTGGTCCTAGTAGTTCTTTTTGTCCTCTTGGGTAATTTTTTATGAGCAACCTAGGATCAGCCACATCATGAGTTACATTACAACGACCTCCACCTGAAATTTTTACCTTTTGAAGTACATTTTTGCTCGCTTCTAGAATAAGTATAGAAATATTTTTTCGGTGTAGTGCGGTATTTATAGCGGTAAAAAAACCTGAGGCACCACCGCCAATAATTATAATATCAAAATGTTGGTGTGAAATCATGGGGATGCAAAAAGTATAAATAGAGTTCTAAAGTTTTAAATAAAAATCTTTAACAAGTTTTAAGTATTCCGGAGTGTATTGATGTCTAGAAATTTCTAGGATGAGTTCTTCTTTTATAATAGAAACTTTATAAAAACTAAAACAGATAAGACTTCGTTTAATCGCGCTATCTTTAGTACCTCGTACACGAGTAATTTTTTCAGGAAATAGTAGTAGTTGTTCTGCTATCTCTATACATTTTTGTTCGATTTCATAGGGAACAATAATGTGAAATATTCCCTTTTGTGGGCATAGGCAGTTTATTACTCCCATAAAAAGTTCATTTAATGGAAGTGTATCTAAAAATCGAGCGGTATTTCTAACACTTGAGTTACTTTTTTGAGTTTTTTCTGAAAAGAAAGGTGGGTTACTACAAATTAAAGCATATTTAGTAGTCGGATTATTTTTAGAAAAATCTTGAAAACTTTTCTTATGACAACTTAACCTATTTTTCCAATTTGAAGCTAAAAAATTAGTTGTAGCCTCTTTTGCAGCTAACGGTTCTATTTCAATAGCATCTATAGATAAATGAGGTAGCTCCTGAGCAATCATAAGAGCAATAACTCCTGTGCCTGTACCAATATCTAAGGCTTTTAACTTATTATTATT
>WTKB01000011.1:0-2163 GCA_011524575.1 Aquimarina sp. | reverse complement strand
GAATTGGTATATTTTAAAAGAAGAATAGGGATAAAATTGCATTATAAAAAAAACCTATTAAAAAAGAGTTCTGATTAAGAATCCTTTTTAATAGGTAGGTAAATATAATATTAAAAAATATTATGCTTCTGTTGGAGCTTCTCCTTCTCCTGCTTCTGCATTAGCATCTGCAGCAGCTTTTACTTCTGCTTCAAGAGCCTCGGCTTCTTCTTTTGCTTTTTCAGCAGCAGCGTCGATTCTTTTTTGATTCACTTCTTTTTCAGCAGCTAAAGCTTTTTCTTTTGCAGCTTTTGCTTCATTTAGTAAATCTTCTTTTTCTTTATCGGTTCTTCCTTCTTTATCTGCTAACCATGCTTGGAATTTTTCCTCAGCTTGTTCTTCTGTTAAAGCACCTTTACTTACACCACCAGCAAGGTGTTTTTTCAAAAGAACACCTTTTTGAGAAAGTAAGGTTTTAGCAGTATCTGTAGGTTGTGCTCCATTTTGCAACCATTTTACAGAACCATCAACGTCTAGTTCAATAGAAGCAGGGTTGGTGTTAGGGTTATAAGTTCCTAATTTCTCTAAGAAACGCCCGTCTCTACTTGCTCTAGCATCAGCAGCTACGATCCAATATATTGGATAACCTTTTTTACCGTGTCTTTGTAATCTAATTTTTACTGGCATAATAATTAATTTTTGAGGTGCAAAACCTCCGTTTTTAATTTGAGATTCAAAATTAAGTATTATTTTCTACAAATAGGGTACGAGTTATAAACTAATTTCTTCAAATATTCCAGAGTCGGAGATACTTACGTTAGAAGCATTATAATTTCCGTAACTTTTAGCAATTAAATGCTCTATAGTAATATTATCCAATGAATCATTGAAGTTAGTGCTGCTATCATCATCTTCCGTGTATTCAAACACTTCTACTTCTGCAAATGAAAGTATGCCAGTGTCTCTTAGTTGTATACGTATTCTGGAAGCTGTATTTCCTGCACCATTAACATTTATTTTAGTATTGATCGCACCAAATATAGAAGTAGTGTAAGTAAGTGAGCCTTCTAAGTCATAAAAGTAAACGTCAAAGTTTTCTAAATAACTGGAACAACATTGATCTGTTCTGTTCCAAATAGTAATATCCCCTATGGAATATTCATTTCCTAAAAAAACCTCCCACCAAGGCAATGCTTCACTTTGAGTTTCTGAAACAGATCCCACAAGTCCTATTCCGTTTATTGTTCCATCAACGGCGTATGCTGAAACCAATGAGCCTATGGCAGTACTGGATTGATCTGTAGATTTATAAAGTGCAATATTTTCAACTAGGTCTTCGGTTTTGACATATTCCACAAAATCTATTTCTGTGATATTAATGTTATCATTAATAGAATTTCCAAGATTGGTAATCTTAATAAATTGTGTGGTTATGGGTTCTTCATCTGTAAAATAGAAAGTTTCAAAGTCACTGGTTTCTCCAGAGCTGCTATAGCTGTTATTGCCCTTTAACCATATTACAGTACTATTGGTAGTTTCTGTACTAGTTGATAAGTAATCTACATCAAAGCTATAATTGATTTGTTGTCCAGATGCAAAGGCGATTTGAAAATATTCAATAGTTTTTACCTCGCCAAAATCAATGATAAGTTCAGATTGTAAGCTATTTGAACTCCAGCGGGTATTAATACTAAAACTTCCATCAACTATTCCAGTGGGCGGATAGTTAGCAAGAGCATTAGTCACTGCTAAATCAGCAATCGGAATACTTTCAAGGCTTCCGTCTTTATAATAATCTACACTGTATTCTCCTTCACCAAATTCATCTTTTCCACAAGAGATGAATTGTAATAAAAATAAAGGAGTTAATACAAAAAGAAACCACTTATTGATGCTGTATTTTGTTAAAAAAGTATTTTTCATAGGCGTGCTTTTTTTCAAAAAAATAGAAAGTATTGATTGATTCCAATGATTTTAAAAGTTAATAGGTATAGCTGGTACAGTTGTTAAAATATAAAACTTTTTGTTTTTTTAAAAAACTTTTGACTTTTTTAAGAGCTTGTTTAAAGGGAATACAAATTGTAATTCAAAAGTTTAAGGTTTTGGGTTACTTTTAAATGATGCACATATCGAGATATGTAAATCTTTTTAAAGTGATCCAAGTTCTTAAAATTTTGGATTACA
>WTKB01000286.1 GCA_011524575.1 Aquimarina sp. | reverse complement strand
TTAAAAAGATTTATATATCTCGATATACGTATCATTTAAAAGTAAACCAAAACCTTAAACTTTTTAATTACAGTTTGTATTCAGTTTAAACAAGCTCTAATAATTTATAATAGTAAATATTTAATTATTTAAAAAAAAGACAATATGAAAATTTCATATTGTCTTTTTTTTGCTTTAAAATTAAGATATACTTAATAATGAGTGTTTTATATGTTAAAGTGCTTGTTTTCTAGTTGAAATAAGGTTTTATCTCTTTAGTTTTGCATATTATCTATTTAAAATAACCTTTTATTTTTAACTAAATGAAAACAATTACTTTACTACTTTCATTTTTTATTTGCTTTTCTGTTCTTGCTCAATATCCAGGGGATTTAACCATTACAGAAATTATGATTGACCCGATTTCTGTTTCGGATAGTGATGGGGAATATTTTGAAGTTTACAACAATAGTGCAACAGCTATAGACTTGCAAGGTTTTGTAGTTGCCGATGAAGGAAGTAATTTTCATGTAATATCTTCTGCTAATGGCCAGACAATCATTCAGCCAAATAGTTATTTTGTTTTTGCTCGAAATGCGGATGCTACTACAAATGGAGGTGTGCAGGCTCAATACGATTTAGATTCGTTTGTTCTTAGTAATTCTTCAGATGAAATTATTATAACGTCACCAGGTGGTCAGGTAATTTGTCAAGTTGTTTATACAAGTTCACTTTTTCCAATTACAGCAGGTTATAGTATAGAATTTACAGGATCTTTGACCTTAGATAATAACAGTGATGCAAGTTTGTGGAAACAGGCAGAATATGCTTATAATGAAGTTGATTTTGGTTCTCCAGGAACAGCTTTTGATGATCAAACTTTATTTTTTAATACACAAGAGTATTTTGTAAATACGAATACAGATGCTTTATTAGTACCTAATCCTGTTCAGCAAGGTCAGGTTCTTAGTTTTAACTCATTAATTAATTTTTCTGCGTTCGTATCTATTTATAGTACTTCTGGAGTGTTGCTTCAACGGTCTCAGTTAGATAATGCTCATTTTGTAGTTTCAAATCTTAGTAGTGGACTTTATATACTTCAAATTGAAGATGGATTAACTTTGAAAACATTAAAACTTGTTGTGGAATAATAGTTATATCAATTAAGTGCTACAACTAATTGGTATTATCAAAGTTTATTAAGAGCTTGTTTAAAGTCATTACTTCCTGTAATCTAAAATTTAAAGAACTAGTATCACTTTAAAAGGATTTATATATCTCTAGGTATGCTTATCTTTTAATAGTAACCCAAAACCTTAAGCTTTTGAATTACAGTTTGTATTCGGTTTAAACAAGCTCTAAAGTAAAAAGGCAGCCTATTAGCTGCCTTTTTACTTTAATAAACTTTATTTTTGTTTTTTTATAAAAGATCACAATTATGAATTACGAATTTAAAAGTATCGAGGCCAAATGGCAGCAATTTTGGGCTGAAAACCAAACTTTTAAATCAGAAATAAACCCTGATGCTCCAAAGTGTTATGTTTTAGATATGTTTCCTTATCCATCAGGAGCAGGTCTGCATGTTGGTCATCCATTAGGTTATATTGCTAGTGATATTTACGCTCGATTTAAACGCCATCAAGGTTTTAATGTATTACATCCACAGGGGTATGATTCTTTTGGTTTGCCGGCAGAGCAATATGCGATCCAAACAGGTCAGCATCCAGCAATTACAACAGAAACAAATATTAACAGGTACCGACAGCAATTAGATAAAATAGGTTTTTCTTTTGATTGGTCTAGAGAAGTACGTACGAGTAGTCCAGAATATTATAAATGGACACAATGGATTTTTGGTCAATTATTCGAATCATGGTATAATACTGCACTTGATAAAGCCGAAAAAATAGAAACTTTAGTTGCAAAATTTGAAACTTCTGGTAATGTAGGTGTGGAAGCTATTTGTGATGAAGAAACCCCTTTGTTTTCTGGAGTAGAGTGGAATGCTTTTTCTGAAGTTAAAAAACAAGAAATACTTTTAAAGTATCGTATTGCTTATTTGGCTGATACGGAAGTAAATTGGTGTCCAGTACTGGGAACAGTACTAGCAAATGATGAAATTGTAAATGGAGTTTCAGAGCGTGGCGGTCATCCTGTAGTCCGTAAGAAAATGACTCAGTGGAGTATGCGTATTTCTGCGTATGCTAATAGGTTTTTAGAAGGTTTAAATGATCTGGATTGGTCTGAATCTATCAAAGAAACGCAACGTAATTGGATTGGTAAATCTGTAGGAGCAGCAGTTTCTTTTAATGTACTTCCTATTCAAGATCACGATAACCCGATAACTATTGATGTATTCACTACACGACCTGATACGATCTTTGGAGTGAGTTTTATGACACTTGCACCAGAACATCCTTTGGTTGCTCAAATTACTACGGAGGATCAAAAAGAGGCAGTAACAAGTTATATCGAAGCTACAGCAAAACGTAGCGAGCGAGATCGAATGTCGGATGTGAAAACTATTTCAGGAGTATTTACTGGAGCTTATGCCGAGCATCCTTTTACTAAAAAACCGATTCCTGTTTGGATCGGAGACTATGTATTGGCAAGTTATGGTACAGGTGCGGTAATGGCTGTACCTTGTGGCGACCAGCGCGATTATGATTTTGCGAAGCACTTTGGCATTGCTATTCCAAATGTTTTTAAAGATCAAGATATTTCTGAAACGGCATATACCGATAAGGCCAATGCGGTCATTACAAATTCTGATTTTTTAAATAATTTACCAGCAAAACAAGCTGCAGAAATTGCTATTAAAACTTTAGAAGTTCAAGCTCAAGGAAAAGGAAAAACGCAGTACCGTTTGAGAGATGCGGTTTTTAGTCGTCAAAGATATTGGGGAGAACCTTTCCCAGTTTATTACGTAGATGGCATGCCTCAGCTTATTGATACAAAATATTTTCCAATTCATTTACCAGATGTGGAAAAATATTTACCTACGGAAACTGGTGAGCCTCCATTAGGTAGAGCTACAATTTGGGCATGGGATACTGTAAATAATACCGTAGTTGAAAATGCTAAAATAGATCATAAAACTATTTTTCCATTAGAACTCAATACCATGCCAGGTTGGGCAGGGAGTTCTTGGTATTTATTTAGGTACATGAACCCTAATAACACCGATGCTTTTGCTTCAAAAGAATCTTTAGACTATTGGGGTAATGTGGATTTATACATAGGAGGAAGTGAGCATGCCACAGGACACCTATTGTATGCACGTTTTTGGACGAAATTTTTATATGATTTAGGATATTTAAAAGTACAAGAGCCTTTCCAAAAAATGATCAATCAGGGAATGATTTTGGGGGAAAGTGCTTTTGTGTATCGAGTTTCAGGGACTAATAAATTTATCTCAAAAGGACTAACTGGATCTAAGGAGGTAGAAGCGATCCATGCTCATATAGACTTTGTAAATATATCAAATGAGCTAGATGTTGAAGCATTCAAAAATTGGCGTCCAGAGTTTGCAAATGCTGAATTTGAACTAGAAGATGGTAAATACATCGTAGGTCGTGAAGTTGAAAAGATGTCCAAGTCCAAATTTAATGTCGTAAACCCCGATGCGATTTGCGAGCAGTACGGTGCGGATACCTTGCGTTTGTATGAAATGTTTTTAGGGCCTTTAGAACAAGCTAAACCTTGGAGTACAGCAGGGATCACAGGGGTGTATAATTTTCTTAAAAAATTATGGAAATTATATGTAGGAGAAAAAGGATTAAAAGTTACCTCCACTCCAGCGAGTAAGGATAGTTTAAAGACGCTTCATAAAACAATTGATAAAGTTACTAGAGATATTGAGAACTTCTCTTTTAATACTTCAGTAAGTACTTTTATGATTGCTGTGAACGAACTTACTGCTCAGAAGTGTACTTCTGAAGAGGTGCTTAAACCTCTTTGTATTTTGTTAGCTCCTTATGCTCCTCATATCAGTGAAGAACTTTGGTCTAGAATGGGAGGTAATTCATCTATTCTCAACGAAAAGTTTCCACTTTTTGATGAGAAATATTTAAAAGAAGATACTAAAACATATCCTGTATCGTTCAATGGTAAAATGCGTTTTAAAATGGAGCTTTCTCTTGATTTAACCAAAGAGGAAATCCAAGAAATTGCATTAAAAGATGAAAGAACCATTAAACAACTAAATGGACGTGAACCTAAAAAGATAATAGTTGTGCCAGGTAAGATCATTAATTTTGTAGGTTAAATTAAATAAAAATTATGGATGTATTAAGTACAGAATGGATTGGGTCGATTGCAGGAGTATTAACTACGGTCTCTTTTTTACCACAGGTGTATCAGGCTTGGAAAACCAAATCAACAGAGACCATTTCAATGCCGATGCTTATAATGATGACTTCAGGGGTATTTTTATGGCTTGTTTATGGCATTCTTATTAATCAAATGCCTGTGATTATACCCAATTTTTTTACCCTATTAAGTGTATTTGTACTCTTACGCTTGAAATTGAAATTTAAATAAATTTTTAGTAATTTCCCCACTAATAAAATAAACAGAACTATGGGAATGTATTATTTAATTGGTGGGGTGATTTTTTTAGTGAGCTCTTTTGTAAGCAATCGTTTAAAGAGTAAATTTAAGAAGTATTCTGAGCTTACCCTTAGAAATGGCATGAGTGGCTACGAAATTGCCGTAAAAATGCTTGCTGATCATGGCATCACAGATGTAAAAGTAATTTCAACACCTGGTATGCTCACAGATCATTATAATCCTAGAGACAAAACGGTTAATTTAAGCGAAGGAGTGTATAATCAAAGAAATGCTGCTGCTGCTGCTGTTTCTGCTCATGAGGTAGGTCATGCAGTGCAACACAATACGGCGTATAGTTGGCTTACGATGCGTTCCAAAATTGTTCCGATGGTGGGTATTGCTAGTAAGTTTTCTAATATTGTTATTATGGCAGGGATGATGCTAACCGCCTCTGGTAGTACTTTTGGGCAACAACTTTTTCTTTTAGGAATATTATTATTTGCAGTGACTACTGCCTTTACTTTTATTACACTTCCTGTAGAATATGACGCGAGTAATCGGGCATTAGCATGGTTGGAAAGTTCTTCTGGAATGCTTACACGTGAGGAACATGATGGAGCAAAAGATGCTTTAAAATGGGCTGCACGTACTTATTTAGTATCCGCATTAGGGTCATTAGCTACTTTGGTATATTTTGTGTTACAATACATGGGTTCAAGGGATGATTAGTCTTTTGTATGAATAGCAGAATAATCAATAAAATTATTGAATTATTTTTTTGTACATTTATGCCAATTCTTACTTAAAATGACCGTAATAAATCATTCTTTTTTACTTTCTACTTTATTATAAAAATAAACCATAGCTAAAAGGCTATGCTTGATTTTTATAACACGTATAAAGAAAAAATCCTCTAGTTTATTTTACAGTAATTTTAAGCAAGAATTGGTATTAGTCGAACATAAATTAAAAATTTACCAATTATGGGATTATTTTCTTTTATTAAAGATGCAGGTGCTAAACTAGGTTTTGGTACATCTGTAGCTGAGGATAATGCAGCTGCTGCTTTAGAAAAAAACAATGCAGCTATAGAGAAACTTAAAGAAACTATTTCAGGGCTTTGTTTAGAAGTGACTGACTTAGAGATTGCTATTGAAGGAGATACCGCTACAGTATCAGGTACTGCTTTAGATCAAACAACAAAGGAAAAAATAGTATTAGTTGTTGGAAACACTGAAGGTATTGCACAAGTGGATGATCAAATGGATTTAGAGCCACTTCCAGAACCAGAAGCAGAGCCACAACCAGAAGCTACATTTCACACGGTAGTATCTGGAGATAGTTTAAGTAAAATTGCTAAAAAAGTATATGGAGATCCTATGAAGTACACTGTGATTTTTGAAGCAAATAAACCAATGCTTTCACATCCAGATAAAATTTATCCAGGTCAGGTATTAAGAATCCCTGCACTATAGTTTTTAATAAATCTAAGAGCTTGTTTAAAGGTACTACTTTTTATACCTATTAATCTTTAAAATAGATATAATAAATCGTTTCTTTTTCCTTTCTACTTTATTA
>WTKB01000308.1 GCA_011524575.1 Aquimarina sp. | reverse complement strand
AAGGGAATACAAACTGTAATTCAAAAGTTTAGGGTTTAGGTTTACTTTTAAATGAAGTGCATATCGAGATATGTAAGTCTCTTTAAAGTAAACCAAGTTCTTACATACTTGGATGTGATAATGTTTGTAAATGTTTTATGAAATTCTTGCTCTGTAAATTAGAAGCTTCTCTTATAGGTTTATCAATATCAAGATCAGTGATTACTGTTTTTCCAATAATAAAACGTGTTTCTATATTTTTGTTTGGTTTTTCGCGTAAGCCATAAATACCATATTGTCCACGTAATTGATTTACTTTATATAATTCTGAATTGGAGTGAAACATTTTTAACCCCCATTTTGCGTGGTAGATTTGCATTTTAGAATTCTTTTTGTTTGCTCCTACATATAGCACAATATGTCCTGGTAAATACAAAGTACTTAAAAATGGTAAGCCTTGACTTTTAATGAGTTCATTTTTTTCATTAGCACTTTTTTCTTCTAAAGAAATTGTTTTACCAATAGCTTGTTGTTTATTAGAATTTCGAGGCATCCATATACCAAAAGGGGTAAAATAATCTTTTAATGTTGAGGAGCAATCTCGTCCTCCATCAATTCCTCCCCAGCTGTATTTTCCTCCTAACATTTGTGATAAAATAGTTTTTACATTTTTCTTAGTAAAACTTATAGGAAAAGGTTTTATTAACGTCGATGTAGTTTTTATTTTATCAAAAATTAATTGGTTATCCGTAACAGATTTTACAGGATACAAGATTTGTTTTGTAGTATTGTCGTATGGTAGTAGGGTTCCTGTATGTACTTGGTAGTTTGTATAGTTTCCTTTTAAAAGCACGTGATCTCCCATAACAGTTACTTTTGGTAATTGTGTGATTTCGTGAATTTGTTGGCTACTCACTTTTGCAATATGTTTTGATTTTATCCAGCCTTTACTATAGGTGCTTTCTACAAAATACCACATTTGATCCTTAGATATTGCTAAAACTACAAGCGGTGTTCCTGTCCATAGTGTGGTATATTGTAAATAGTCAAAAGGGTATCCTTCCCCTGGATTTTGAATATTTTTAAAACAATATTCGTTGGTGGGTAGTGCTCGTACATCTGTGGTTTGAGTAGTTATGCCATAAAATTGAGGGGTTAAAAAATCTTGATTAGGTTTTTTAGGTAAGTTATCTTGTACTATTTGGATCTGTTTTTTCGAATATTCTTGTAAATTTCCTGAGTAGCAAGGACTTTTTTGTGCAATTCCCAATGTGTATGTGAAATATTCTTTCCATAGATCCTTTATTTGAGTAGTGTCAAGTGCAGGTCTATCAGCACGCCAAGGTTTATAAAATTCTTCTAAGAAGACCTTTGGATTGTAAGTTTTGTTATAATGCGTAGTGTCCGAATGCTTAGAAGCATGGTCAAAAACTTCAAAATTGAGGTCTTCAATATCATAAAAAGGAATTTCTATACTGCTATTTTTGTCCATATTTTCAAGGTATCTGTTGTCTGATTTTTGAAAACAAGATGTTAAGAAGAGGCATAGCCAGCCATAAAATAGTATTTTTTTCATGCTTTTTCTGTTTTTTGTATCCAAGAATTTACAGTTTTAGCTCCTACTAAATCCCCCCAAACATTTACAGCAGTAATGGGGTAATCCCAAAATCGATCTACCATAATGTATAATCCTAAATAATATTCTGGATTAGGAATATTAAGCAATTGAATCACCATAGTCATCATTACAATTCCTCCAGAGGGAATACCTGCAGTACCAGCACTTGATAGTACGATAAATAAAAACAAGAGAAGCTGTTCTATCAATGAAATTTCAATGCCTGATAATGACACGAAAAGCATTGTTAATAGTGCTTGATATAGTGCCGATCCATCCATGTTTAATGTTGCTCCAACAGGTAGTACAAAACGAGATACTTTGGGTATAACTCCTTCTTTTTCTACTAGTTTAATAGAAATAGGAAGTGTTGCTGCACTAGAGGCAGTTGCTAATGCAACAATAATAGCCCGTTTTACTTTTAAGAAGTAACGAAAGGCGTTAAAACTTCCAAGAATTTTACCTATCATAGGTAATGAAATACCTACATGTATAATCACTGCAATAGTTGTGGCTATGAAGAAAGATTGTATTTCATCTAAGGTGCTGGTATCAAATTTTGAAATAGTACTCCAAACTAAACTCAAAATACCAATGGGAGCCAATTGAAGTACCCATTCGATCAGTTTCATAATAGTCTGGTTTATGCTATCTGCAATATCGAGTAGTTTGCTTTTCTTTTCTTGTTCTAAAAAGATAAAAGCAATACTAAATAAAATGACAAAAACTACAATATGAAGAATTTCTCCATCAGCTAATGATTTAAAAATATTAGTTGAAAAAATCCGTCCGATAAAATCTACTCCTGTTTTGGTTTGGGTTTGCTCTATAAGTTGAGAAGTAGTATCAAAAATAAATAAATTTGCTAAGCCAAGCCCTGTAAGGACTGCCGCTGCGGTTGTTAAAAAATAGTAACTAATGGTTTTAGTTCCTAATATTTTAAGGTCATTGATATCCGATACTTGAGTAATTGCCAAAAAAAGAGATAAAATAATGATGGGCAATACCAGCATTTTTAGAAGTGAAAGGAATATTTTACCTAAAAATTCGAAATATAATGCCCCTTCTGGTAAAAAAATACCTAATACTATTCCAAGTAAAATAGCCATTACACTGAGATGTTCAACACTTATGTTTTTCATATATAATTTAAATAGGATACTATAATACCATTTAATATTCACAAATAGCTTAAACACTTTTGTAAAAGTTTATAATAAACCTTAATTTGATTTTTACGAAGCTTATTGTAAAATGTTTTTTATTGGATTTAGGTGTCTGATAAATAGATTTATAGGTTTGTTTTAGTGAAATCACATTTAGAGCTTGTTTAAAGGGAATACAAACTGTAATTCAGAAGCTTACCGTTATTGGTTTACTTTTAAATGATGCGTATATCTAGATATATCAATCTTTTTAAAGTGATCCAAGTTTTCAAAATTTTGAATTACAGGAAGTAGTGCCTTTAAACAAGCTCTTATTAGATAAAAACAAATAAAAATATGTTAAAATTAATAGTAAGAATTATAATTTTGAGTTTTCCCGTACTGTTATTTTCTCAAAAAAAGGATAGTATTGATCTAAGTAATCTTAAAGAACCTATGTATAATCCTCTCGTAGAGCGTTACATACTCGATGAGTTGATGGAATTAAGAAAGCAAAACCAAATATTACGTACAGAAATCACTCAGCAAATTGTTCAAGAAAAGTTAGAATCTTCTGATAGGGCAGTAGAATACACTACAGCAACCATGAATAATATCTTTTTTATCATGACTACTGCTGCTTCATTACTGGTATTGGTGGGCTGGCGTTCTTTAAATGATATAAAAAAAAGTTTAAAAATAGATACTGCAAAAAAGTTAGAAATTCTTACTGTAGATTATGAGGTGCGTTTAAAACAAATCGAAACCAAGATGAAGGAACGTTCTAAGGTTATTATTGAAACGCAACAAAATATCACAAATACCAATTCGATACACTCTTTGTGGATGCGTGCAGGTTTAGAAAAAAGTGAAGAAGATAAAATTTCAATTTATGACGAAATACTCACCTTAAATCCAAGAGATTTAGAAGCATTGACCTATAAGGCAGATGCCTTACTAGAGGTTGGGGAAATACGTTGGGCTTTAAACCTCTTGAATACTGCTATAGAATATGATAGTGAATATTCTCTTGGGTATTGGCAGCGGGCTTGTGCTTATGCCGAACTAGGGAAACCATCAGATGCTTTAAAAGATTTAAGAAAAGCCTTAGAATTATCAGATACTTTACAAGATGAGCTTTTAAACGAAAAACATTTTGAAAGTTTACATGATAATAAAAATTTTAAAACCTTACTTTCTTAGAGCTTAAACAAGCCTTTATACGAAATTATTATCTATAATTATACCAATAGGATTTCTACTATGAATTCAAAAGCCCCTCAAGCTAATGCTTTAATTGAAGCTTCTAGCCCTTATTTACTTCAACATGCTTATAATCCTGTAAATTGGAATCCTTGGTGTCAAGGAGTATTAGATGTTGCTAAGAATGAAAATAAATTACTGATTATAAGCATTGGTTATGCTGCTTGTCATTGGTGTCATGTTATGGAGAAGGAGAGTTTTGAAGACCTTGAAGTCGCACAAGTAATGAATACGCATTTTGTTAGCATTAAGGTTGACCGTGAAGAGCGTCCAGACATTGATGCGGTATATATGAAAGCTGTTCAAATCATGACAAGACAGGGGGGGTGGCCCTTGAATATAGTTGCCCTACCAGATGGTCGGCCTATCTGGGGAGGAACTTATTTTAATAAAGAAGAATGGATTAAGGCACTCCTTCAGCTTCAAGAGTTATTTACTTCTTCACCAGAACAAATGTATAGCTATGGTAAGCGTTTACAACAAGGGGTACAGCAATTGAGTTTAGTAACTACCCGTGCTATTTCTGAGGATTCGAGTGAGTTTTGTTCTTCAGAGATGCAATTGCTCTTAAAAGAGGCTGTACAAAAGGCAAGTGAAAGTTTTGATCGGTTATATGGAGGACAAAATTATGCTCCTAAATTTATGATGCCAACCAATTATAGCTTCTTTTTAAGATATGCCCATCAAACCAAAAATACTACTCTTTTAAAATATACTTTAAATACTTTAGATAAAATGGCATTTGGGGGTATTTATGACCCCATAGAAGGAGGGTTTTCTAGATATGCTGTAGATAAAAGGTGGCATATACCTCATTTTGAAAAAATGCTTTATGATAATGCACAACTTATAGGTTTGTATGCTAATGCTTATAGCTTAACCAAAGATTCTTTATATAAAGAAGTTGTATATCAGACGATTCATTTTTTAAAGAATAATTGGCAAAGTCCAGAAGGTGGATTTTATGCTTCTTTTGATGCAGATAGCCCTAAAAAAGGTACTGTAAATACTATGGAAGAAGGAGCGTATTATACTTGGGAAAAACAAGAATTACAAGAGGCTCTAAAAGATACCGATTATGATTTGTTTGCAGCCTATTATCAGGTGAATTCCAATGGGTTTTGGCACGAAAGTAATGCGTATGTTTTTATTCGTAACCAGAAAGATGCTGCTTTTTGTCAGCAGTATCATTTATCCTTAGAGCAGCTTGAAATATTAAAAAAACAATGGCAAGGCTGTTTATTAAAACTACGTAAAAAACGAATTTTACCAGCTTTAGATGATAAAATACTCACGTCATGGAATGGACTTACTTTACAAGGACTTTGTGAGGCGTATCGTGTTTTTGGTGAAAAAGACTTTTTAGATTTAGCAGTTAAAAATGCTCGTTTTATTGCTACTGTACAAATGGATGCTGATGCCAGACTTTGGCGAAATTTCAAAGATGGGAAAAGTACTATTAACGCCTATTTAGAAGATTACGCCTCAGTTATTTCAGGTTTTATTGCATTATATCAAGTTACTTTTGAAGAAAAGTGGTTACATAAAGCACACCAACTTTTAATATACACAGATACTTATTTCTTAGACCCAGAAACTCAATTGTATTTTTTTACTTCTAAGTTAGATGCTCCTTTACTTTCTCCAAGTATGGAGTGTGAGGATAATGTTATTCCTAGCTCGAATGCCATTATGGCAAAGAATTTAAATATACTTTCTAAATACTTTCTGAATACATCGTATGCTCAGCGTTCTAAAAAAATGTTACAGCTGGTTAAAACAACTTGTGAGATGCACCCTACAGGGCACACGCATTGGCTTAATTTGGCTATGGATTTTGCTTATCCATTTTATGAGATGGTTTTGCCTATAAAAAACGATCAAACTTTTCATAAGGAATTAGCAGCCTATTATTTACCACAAGTTTTGTTTTGTAGGACTTCTAAAGAAAGTAGCTTACCTTTACAACAAGGTAAATACTCCGAAAATCACTCATTGATTTATTGTTGTACTAATAATAAATGCAATGTACCCGTTAAAACATTTAAAGAGGCTTACGAAAGTTATTTAGAGCTTGTTTAAAGGGAATACAAACTGTAATTCAAAAGTTTAAGGTTTT
>WTKB01000079.1:5506-6125 GCA_011524575.1 Aquimarina sp. | reverse complement strand
ACAAAAAACATAGATTTATTTTATGGAACAACCTCCTTCTTTACATACGATTAAAGATGCTTTGTCTCAGTTTTATGAGAACTTAAAGGCTGAGGTAATTGTACTAGATCTTTTAGAAAATAAAAGGATTTCTCCTAACGATTTTAGTGTAATACATGAGAGTACCTTTTCAAGAGGATACCGAAGAGATCTTACAAGAGTAAAAATAAATCCTGAAGATAAACTGGAAATCTATGTTTCAAGAAATGGAATTTATGATGCGTTACCAGAAAGTATATTTCATGAGGCTGTGGCGATAAATAGCCCTGATTCGTACCGTGAAATACGACGAAAAAAGAAAAAAGAAGAAGCAGATGCTCGATTACTATTTGCCCCTTTAGAGCATGAATTGTTTATGCAAAAAGTACGCATTCTACAAAAAGAAAAAGAAATTATTTCTGAATTTAATCGTGTAGATGCTTCTTTTCTTATAGATTTTTGGGGAGTAAAAGATCGTGTTCCTCAGTGTTACCTTAGTGTTTTTATTAAAGCACTACCATTAGCTCATAAAATTTCTCAAAACAAAAACCTAATTGCTAATTGTTTATCGGAAATATTAAAACAAAAAGTGTATATTACA
>WTKB01000079.1:0-5496 GCA_011524575.1 Aquimarina sp. | reverse complement strand
ATTAAAGAACCTTTAGAAAACGAAGAAAAAAATAATTCCAGTCAAAAAATAATTTCTAATTCGGACATAGAAACAAATTATATTTTAGGAGTAAATACAACTTTAAATTGTGAAAAATCAGTACTAAAATACCCTTTTTTTGATATCAATATTGAACTCTCAACTATCGATCAAAAGAAGAAATTTGAAAAAAATGGAGTAGCAACAAAACTCATTCAAGTTTTTTGTGATTACTTTATACCCTTAGAAGTAGAATGGAATGTAACGCTTCATTATACTTCTTCTATAGATAATTTTAAATTAAACCATGAAAGTACTTATTTAGGACTTTCAACAACACTTTAATCTTTTTTTATGCTTGGAATGATTGCTATAAGTCCTGGGTTTCTAAAGTTAGGATTAGTGATGCTTATAATAGGTAGTGCAATAATGGGAGTAGTTACAAAACTACGTAAATTATTTACTAAGAATAAAAAAGCATTTTTTCTTTACACACTTATATGTATTGTACTTTTTGGGCTTCTCGGGCTTTTAGCGGACAACCGTGTACTTGAAAACTCATTACTTGGTAACCTTATTAGTTTTCAAATATTCTTTTTAATTTATGGAAGCTTACATGTTTGGGTAATGCGCAAGTTCTTTACTAATATTTGTGAAAAAATAAGTGATTTTTGGCCTGAATTTTTCTATACAATAGTCACCACTTTATTGGGGTTAATAGGATTTTTATTTGTTATTCAGAATTTCAAACAAGAATATACATTAATATTTTTAGCATCTGCTATTTGTTTTAACATTCCTTACTTCATCGTAAAACTTTATGAATTTGGTGTGGCTATTCCAATCCCTGTATTTAGAAAATGGACTTACCCAATAGATCAAAATATCAAAGAACCTAAAGATTATGAACTTAAAAACCCTCGAGTAATTTCTTTTGAATTTCACAAAGAAGAAGGTGAGAAAGAAATTGTTAATTTTAGGGTAAAAGCTCCAGAAAACATGGAATTTGGAAGACTCTTTTATTTCTTTTTAACGGATTACAATGAAAGACATCAAGAAAGCAGTATCCAGTTTAAAAACAAACAAGGAACACCCTATCAATGGTCTTTTTATAGTAAACCTGGATTGCTTGGTAACCGTAAACATTTTGATTTTAATAAAACTGTAGCAGAAAATAACATTAAAGAAAATGATGTGATTTTATGTCAAAGGGTATAAGAACTAGGATCACCTTAAAAGGAGGATTTATACCAATTCTCTCGATATACACATCATTTAAAAGTAAACCTAAGAGCTTGTTTAAAGGCACTACTTCCTATAATTCAAAATTTTAAGAACTTGGATCACTTTAAAAAAGATTTATATATCTCGATATACGCATCATTTAAAAGTAGACCTTAAACTTTTAAATTACAGTTTGTATTTTAATTAACTTTCTAAATAATTATTTTGTATCAGTTTTCTGCTTCTATTTGGAGATCTTTGGGAAAAGGTGGATGGTATTTTGTTAGTCTTCCTGTAAATATGAGTAAAGAAATACGTGCTAACTTCAAAGATGAAGAAAAAGCTTGGGGAAGATTAGAAGCTAAAGTGATAATACAGAATACAACATGGGAAACTGCTATATGGTTTGATTCCAAACAACAAACCTATTTACTACCAATAAAAGCTGTAATTAGGAAAAAACTAAATGTTGATATTAATGCTGTACTAAAAATAAAACTATTCATAGAATCTACATAAGACCTTGTTTAAACGCACTAACTTCTTGTAATCAAAAAATTGACCTAGGCACTTAATGAATGATCTTAAAGAACTGTATTTCATTACAATATTTTTTAGAATACTATAGCTTATAATCTTTTGTGTTACCATATTATATCCTTGATTAAAAAAGAAGCTGATAATCAGTAAGATTTAAATTCACAACCTATTTACAAAGTGCCTAGGTCAATCAAAAAATTTAAACTTTTGAAATACAGTATACATTGCCTTTAAACAAGTTCGAATTGGTGTAAAAATTATTAAAGTAAATTTTTAATCATACTTAAGAAATGTAATTAGTTATTATTCTGGTGTTTGACTTTTTAAAAAGGAATAGGTAAGGATTTTAGTAACATCTTTTTCTCTACAATTTTCCCAAGAAGGAAATCTTTTAAGACAAATACTTGGAGCATCTAAATTCCCCTCCAAACAAACACTCCAAAAAAAACGAAGATTTTCCCCATCTTCTCGATAAGCCCCCATATTTTTAGCCGCTGCAGAAAATGTTCCTCTTTCTGTACGCTTAAAAGTTGTATGAACAAGTTTTCCTTCTGAATTTAAATAACTTAAAACCCCTTTAAAAAAACCATACTGATAATAAAATTCACTCATCACTTCATTACTAATATCAAAAGTAATATTTCGTTGTTTATCCTTGCAAAGAGCATAAACATCATTACTTTCAATATACTTAGTAAGCTTTTCAAATTCAACATTATTATCAGATAAAATCTCGGTGACTTTTTGAAAGTCATCACTATTATCTTGAACTAAAACTTTCTTTGCCTGTATCTCATTATTTAAAATAATTTCATCATTAGAAATTCCACAAGCAATTAAAGGTACAATAACTCCCAAAAAAACGAATTTACCTATACTTTCAAACATAAATGACTATTTTACTATTAGACTACGAAAACAATATAGTAACAACAAGAGCTAACAGTAAAATTTGAATTACAAAAAGATACAACCTAAACGCTCAAATACACATAATTTTAGATTAATGAAAATTTTCACTGATTACATATCAAATTACATTAGTGTCCAATAAAAAAGCCTCAATTATCGAGGCTTTTTTTCGTATTGTTAATTAAGAGCTTGTAAACCCTAATTGGCACGATAAAACTCCTTAAACACTTCAATAATCAGTTCATGATCGATGGTCGAACACAGCTCTCGAATACTGTGCATGGAAAGCATGGGATTCCCGATATCTATAGTTGGAACACCTAATTTTGCAGCAGTCATAGGCCCAATGGTAGAGCCACAACCTATATCGTTACGACTACAAAAATCTTGATAAGGCACCTCAGCTTTATGACACCACTGTTTAAAACGAGCAATAGCAAAAGCATCTGTAGCATAACGCATATTGGCATTGCTTTTTATTACAGGCCCTTTACCTAAATAGGGTTTATGATGGGCATCATGGCGTGAAGCATAATTTGGATGCACTGCATGTGCCATATCTGCCGAGATAAAAAACGACTTTGCCATAGTTTGGTAATAATGTGCTGAATGATCGGATACACTTTGTGACAAACGCTTTAAGGTAGCTTCTAAAAAGTTAGAACCTGCTCCGTTTTGAGATTCCGAACCAATTTCTTCATGCTGAAAGTAAGCCGCCATTTGAACGGTATTATCAGAAAAACCTACCGATTCCATAGCACTCAAAGAGGCATGCACACTGGCTAGATTATCGAGTCTTGGAGCGTAAATCAACTCCTCATTAATACCACCAAAATTAGAAGCTTCCGCATCAAATAAAAATAAATCGTGACTTAAAATACGCCCTTGAAGCCCCGTTTCTTGTAAAATCCAAGTATTAAAGTCAAGATCTTCCCCAAGTCCTAATACAGGAAATAAATGCTCTTGTGCATTGGGCACAAAACCTTTTTTATTGACTTCTCTATCTAAATGAATTGCTAAACGAGGAATCCGTAATCTTTTAGAAATCCGAACCAGTTCTGTTTGCAGGCTACCGTCAGGATTTTCTAAAACCAACTTCCCTCCTAGTAGCAAATCTTTATCAAACCAACTATTGATAAGTACCCCTCCATAAACCTCTACATTTAGTAACTGATACCCGTCTTTAAAAGAAACAGGGTTATTTTTAAGTTTTAAACACGGAGAATCGGTATGGGCACCAACAATATGATAAATAGCCTCCGAATCCCAATTATTAGGAGTTTTAAACAATATTATTGCACCACCCGCACGTGACACAAAATAAGCAGTTTGGGGTTTTAAATCCCAAGCTTCAGACTCTTGCAAAGGAATATAGTTATTGGCTAATAGCCTTTTTTCAAGCACATCAACCGCATGAAATGCTGTGGAACTTTCATCAATAAACGAAAGTAAATCTTTGGAAAAATTCATCGAAATACGCACTATTATTTTTAAACATTAAATAAGAGTATGCTTAAACTCACTACTTCCTATAATCCAAAACTTCAAGCTTTTGAATTACAGTTCGTATGGAGTTTAAACATGCTCTATCACTAATACCCAATACATTCAGATATTTCTAGCCCATACCCCTGCATTCCTACACGTTTTTCTGGAGCAGAATTGGTAATGAGTTGTACTTTTGAAATATTTAAGTCGTGTAATATCTGAGCCCCGATACCAAAATCTTTAAAATCCATAGGACTTTTAACCAGTGGATTTACAATTGCTTTATCATGATGGTTTTGCTGTTGTATTTTTTTAATCGCTTGCAAACGAGACAAAATATTTGAGGGTTTCGTTTCTTGATTAATAAAAAGTATCGCTCCTTTTTCTTTTTGATTAATCACATTAAACACCCTTCCTAGTGCATCATCAGGATTTATAAGTAAGGTTTCTAAAAAATCATTATTAGACGACGACGAATTAATACGTGTAGGTACTTCTTCTTTTGAAGACCAAGTACCTTTGGTAAGTGCAAAATGCACTTGCCCATTAGTAGTTTGTTTATAGGCTCTTAGTCTAAGATCTCCAAAACGGGTTTGAATTTCAAAATCTTCTTTTTTAATAATCAAAGAATCATGCTGCATTCTAAAAGCGACCAAATCCTCAATAGAAACTATTTTTAAATCGAATTTTTTGGCAATTTCTAAAAGCTGTGGCAAACGTGCCATCGTGCCATCTTCGTTCATGATCTCTACAATTACTCCTGCGGGTTTAAATCCTGCCAAACGAGCAAAATCTATAGCAGCCTCAGTGTGACCCGTACGGCGTAATACCCCACCATCTTTAGCTTTTAATGGAAAAATATGCCCTGGCCTGCTTAGTTCATCAGGTTGCGTATTATTATCCACTAAAGCATTAATAGTTTTTGAACGATCGGAGGCTGAAATCCCTGTTGTTACCCCGTAACCTTTTAAATCTACAGATACGGTAAAAGCCGTTTGCATAGGATCTGTATTGTTACGTACCATTAAATCCAATTGCAATTCTTTGCAACGTCTTTCAGTTAATGGAGTGCAGATGAGTCCTCTACCATGCGTAGCCATGAAATTAACAATCTCTGGGGTAATGGCCTGAGCAGCAGCAACAAAATCTCCTTCATTCTCTCGGTTTTCATCATCCACTACAATAATTACTCTCCCAGATCGAATATCATTGATTGCCGACTCTATACTATCTAGCTTAATTTTAGGCTGTTCTACTGTCAAAATACAAAAGTTTTTACACAAAGATACACTATCAAAAGTAGCTAAAAAAGCAGCAATCAGATATTAATAC
>WTKB01000220.1 GCA_011524575.1 Aquimarina sp. | reverse complement strand
TTATTATTCTGTTATTTCGTCTGATTTTTTATAAATATTTTTTAATTTTTCTATAGTATCCTCAGTAGGATTTTCCCACATGCCCCTTTGGATTGCCTCAAGCATACGTTCTGACATATCTTTTAACGCCCAAGGATTGTGTTCTTCTATAAAGGCTCTATTAGTTTCATTGAACAAGTAGCAATCGGTAATTTGCTCATACATAAAATCTTCTATGAGATGAGTAGTGGCATCATAAGCAAATAAATAATCCATGGTAGCCGCCATTTCAAAAGCTCCTTTATAACCATGATCTTGCATTCCTTTTACCCATTTTGGATTGACAACTCTAGATCGAAATACTTTTAACAACTCTTCTTTTAGTGATTTTAGCTTTGGATGATCGGGTCTTGAATGATCCCCAAAATAAGTTTCAGGTTGGTCGCCTTTAACCGTATGTACCGCTGCAGTCATCCCTCCTTGGAACTGATAATAATCGTCCGAATCTAAAATATCATGTTCTCGGTTGTCTTGATTTTGCATCACTACCTCAATAGAAGCCAATCTTTTTTTGAAGGTTTCATGTGCAGATTTTCCGCTATTTTGAGCTCCATAATACGCATAACCACTCCAGTTGATATAGGCCTCCGCTAAATCTTGAGAAGTATTCCAGTTTTTCCCATCTATTAAACCCTGTAATCCTGCCCCATATGCTCCTGGTTTTGATCCAAAAACACGGTATAAGGCTTTTTCACTGGCTTGTTTTTCTGTTAGCCCCGCTGTTAACCACTGTTGTTTCTCTTTATCAACACGTTGTTTTATTGGGTTCATTTCATAACTTTCATCTAAATCAGCTACTTTTTCAATGGCAGCATTAAAAAGAGAAATTAAATCTGGAAAAGCATCTCTAAAAAAACCCGAAATACGCAATACTACATCTACACGAGGTCTTTGTAATTCTAGTGTGGAAAGTATTTTAAAATCTTTCACCCTCCTGTTACTGCCTTGCCATATCGGTTTTACCCCTATTAAGGCTAACGCCTGTGCAATATCATCACCACTGGTACGCATAGTGGCTGTACCCCAAACAGACAAACCTACAGAAGTAGGATATTCGCCATTTTCTTGTAAATATTTATAAATAATATTTTCAGCACTTTTTTGTCCAATTTGATAAGCAGTTTCAGAAGGTACAGTACGTACATCTACAGAATAAAAGTTTCTTCCAGTAGGCAGAATATCCAACCGACCTCTTGTTGGTGCTCCAGAACCTCCTGCGGGTACATATTTTCCATCAAGCCCTTTTAGTAAATTTCCTATTTCGTTACTTGTTTTTTGTAAAATAGGTAATGTATGATTTGAAATATATTCTAATACCTGTTGGGTATGTTCCCCTATATATTCCATAGGGTGATTGTGCAATAACTTATGTATTAAATTCTTTGCTTTATTTTCTAAAAGTTCCACTGCTTGCCCGTAAGTACGACATTCAATCGAAAAAATTTCTTTTTGAAAAACGTCACTATAATTTACATTTATAGGGTCAAAGTCTAGCTGTAAATCCTCGGATAAACACTGGGTAATGCCTTTAATAGCTCCTTGCGGTAAACGATGAAGGGAAACGATTAAATCGATCAGCTTTTCTTGAATTGGAAGACTTCCCAAAATATGTAAACCTCCTCTAATTTGAGACTCTTTTAACTCACATAAATAGCCATCAATCACCTCTAATAAAGCATCGATATCTTTTCCATCTTGATTTAAATCCTTCTTTAAATGGGTTTGATTGACAAGAGCTTCAATTTTTTTCTTAATTAAAGAAGCTCGCTTTTTATCCACTAAAACCGATTCATAAAACTCATCGATCAATAATTCAAGTTTTAATAAATCGCCATAATTTTCTGCCCTTGTCATTGGAGGAATTAAATGATCGAGTACAATGGCTTGATTGCGTCTTTTTGCCTGAGTTCCCTCCCCTGGATCGTTGATAATAAAAGGATAAAAATGAGGTATTGCTCCTAAAATTGCCGCTGGAAAACAACTCTCTTCACTCAAAGCGACACTTTTTCCTGGTAACCACTCTAGATTGCCATGTTTGCCTATATGCACTAAAGCATCGGCTTTAAATTCATGCTGCATCCATATATAATACGCTAAATAAGCATGCGGTGGGGGCAAATCAGGAGAATGATAACTGGCTTGTAAATCTAAGTTATACCCCCTACTTGGCTGGATACTCACCCATATATTTCCTGAAATAAATCCGGGTATTAAAAAACAACCTTTGCTGTAATTAGGAGAATCCTTGGGTGCTCCCCATTGTGCTTCTACTTTTTCACGGAGTACTAATGAAAGCTGATGGTAATACTGGTAATAAACCGCTTCATCTAATTTAATAGCATGGCGTTCGTTTATAGAATTGATCGTTTCTAAACTATTAGTAACCGTACTTGTTAACTGATGGATCAGTTGTTTTGTGGTTCTAGGGTAATTATCTGATAAATGATACTTACTGATGGCTAATTGCTCTAGAATTTGTAAGGTACTCTGTGGCGTATCTAAACCTACTCCATTAGCCAAACGACTATTGTTATTCGGGTAATTAGGTACTACTAATGCTATTTTTTTATCTTCATTATTTTTTTGTTGCAAATTCAACCAAGACCTTGCCATACGAGCAACAAACTCACAGCCTTCTGGGTGTGGCACGTAAGAAACTATCTCGGAGTCTGTTAATGTATCTTTTTCTTTAGATTCTTTAAACGATATTACTTTTGATATAATTTTCCCATCAACTTCTGGCAAAGCAATGTTCATTGCTATATCAGTAGGTGGTAGTCCAAAATCACCATCTTGCCAACTGTCTTTGTTACAGCTTCCCATCATTGACTGAATAACAGGAACATTAAACACATCAAATAAACTTTGACGCGTAGCATTAAAACCCTGAACACTAAAACCTGTTGTACTTATAATCACATCGGGCATAGGTATTTGATAATTTCCTAATAAATTAAAAATTTGTTTATCAATATCAAACTCCCGATACCCCGCAGCCATCACTACAATAGCATCAATTCCTTGTTTTTTTAACGCTGAAATAATACTGCAAATGGGGGCTAAATTATTAGATAAATAATAACTCCTGTATCCAAATATCAGTACTTGTGGCTTTAAAACATTTTTTGAGGATAAGCTGTAAATATCGGTATCAGGATGGTATAAAAATAAATCAGGAATTGTTTTAACAGGTTCTAAAATAAATGTGAAATCATCAGTAATTTTATTAAAAATAAACTGTAAAGCTGTTTTACAGTTTTCAACGCCTCCTGATTGTAAATACTCCCATAAAGTAGCTACTTCTTTTAATGATATATTAGAGGCTTGCATCAACTCTAAATCGGGCTTATTATCTCCAGGTAAAAAAACAATCTGAATATTATTTTCTTCACAACACGCTATA
This sequence comes from Aquimarina sp., assembly GCA_011524575.1. Classification (GTDB taxonomy): domain Bacteria; phylum Bacteroidota; class Bacteroidia; order Flavobacteriales; family Flavobacteriaceae; genus Aquimarina. The sequence continues at coordinate 14,614 of WTKB01000220.1, read as the reverse complement.
ACAGCATCACATAAATAGTTGTAATAGGCTTTACCTCCTAGTAATTTTAAAACTACTATTTTGGCTTTAGAAACCACTTCGTCGATATACGTATCAATGGTTAATTCTTGCTTAAAATAACTAAGATTTGCCAATCTAAGAGCAGGTAATTCCGTATTCGTTGTTTCACAAATAAACTGATAAGCTTTATTCATAGTAAACAAATCAGAATCTGCAGAAGATAGAAAAACCACATCACCTGGTGATTGATCTATATAAAATACCCCCTCATCATTAGGGTTCCAACCACCAGGTATTGTAGCTATTAAATGCACTTTTTTTTATTTTTAAATAGATTAATGAGAATGGTTATGATCGTGACTGTGACTATGGTCATGGCTGTGATCGTGATGATGTATCGCTGTAATCACCTCGTTTTCCTCCGAAAGAGCTATATTTCGACCAATAACCACAATACTTGTTTTACGAACTTCGTTTGCTGCCCATGGCTTTTCAAAATAATAGTCAAAACGAGTACCCACCCCTTGTAAAACCATACGCATAGGCTTGTTAGGAATATTTACAAAACCTTTAATCCTATATATTTCATGTTTTTCTACAAGAGCTTTTAGCTCGGAAACTAAAGATTTTATATCCTTAGTTTCTGGATATTCTAATAAAACAGATTTTATATCATCATTATGATGGTGATGGTGTCCGTGCTTATGATGTTCTTCATGAATAGAATGACGGTTAGCTACATCATTTTCTGCCGATGCCTCTATACCTAGTAATAAGGCATTGTCTAAAACTCCATTTTTAACAGGTACTATTTTGACATTTGGACGTGCTTTGTCTTCTATGATTTTAATAATTTCAGAAAACTTTTGATCATCAACCAAATCTCTTTTACTTACCAGTACCAAATCTGCACAAGTTAACTGATCTAAAAACAGCTCTTCAATAGGGGTTTCATGATCCAATGTATCATCTGCTAAACGTTGTGCTTGTACACGCTCTCTATCACATATTTCTCCTGTTGCAATACCTACAGCGTCAACCACAGTAATAACGGCATCTATAGTAATATGAGGCTTTAGGTCTGGCCAATTAACGGCTTTCACAAGAGGTTTAGGCATGGATAAACCCGAAGTTTCTATAACAATATGATCAATCTCGTGTTTGCGTTCTAATAATTGCAACATAGAAGGCAAAAACTCTTCTTGTACGGTGCAACAAATACATCCATTTGGCAATTGCACAAGGTTGCAATCCTCATCACCGCAATCTGAGGGAGCAATTAATTGTCCATCTACATCTACATCTCCAAATTCATTAACTAAAACCGCAATACGTTTTCCATTGGCATTTTTTAACATATTATGCACCAAGGTAGTTTTTCCTACTCCTAAAAAACCTGTAACTATGGTAATCGGTATTTTCATATTCATTTTTTTAAGTTATTAATTGTTTGTATTTCTTTTTTGTGTAATAACTTTTTTAAGAATTTTTTAAACTCACTACTTCCTGTATTCCCTTTAAACAAGCTCTAAGAAGTCTTTTTTTTCTTTTTATATAAGAACAAATTCCACTTTTCTTCGGCAACGCCATGTTTATCCATTTCTGCTCTAGCCATGGTAAAAAATAAATCTGATAATCTATTTACATAACTCATAATATAATCAGGAACACTTTCGGGATCTTCTTGCATTAAAGTCACCAATTGTCTTTCCCCTCTTCTTACTTGGGTGCGACACACATGACAAAGTGCAGAAATTTCATTCCCTCCTGGTAATAAAAAATAATCTGAGGGCGTACTTATACCTGCTTCCAATTCATCAAGCCAAGTTTCACAAAATTCGGCTCCATCAATAGGTTCAGGATTGGTGTTTGTTTTCTTGGAATCTGATGGACGTGCTAAATGAGACATCATATTCATCATATCTTTTTGAATACGATGTAAATTAGGTTGCCACTCGTGGTCGTTACCTAATTTAGCTCGCATTAAACCTATAGTTGAGTTCACCTCATCTAATGTCCCAATACATTCAATCCTTGCATTATTTTTAGGAACTCTTTTTCCTCCGAATACTCCTGTAGTACCCTTATCTCCTTTTTTTGTATAAATTTTCATTTCTTAATTTTTTATATGGAAGTGATTAATGAACGCTAATAACAGCTCTGGTGTGCCAAAATAATGATGAATATAAGTGGCTATAACTTTATTTTTTTTATAAATTTTTGTGTTTGTGTTTTCTTCTCTAGCATTAAGCACCACTGCATCTATATCCACTTCTTTATCGTTAATCAGACTAGAATAATGGAACTCATGACCTTTAAAAGTACTTTGAGGCATCTTTGAAGTTCTGTATCCTAAATGTAATTTCTTATCAGCTAATGTGGTATCGAAATTAAAATAACCTACCATTTTAAAAGACTCTTTTTGCTCAGATAAAATCGATTTCCCTAAATACATCATTCCTCCACATTCTGCATATATTTGCCCATTATTTTCAGCAAAATTTCGGATACTATCCAGCATCGAAGTATTACTAGATAATTCCTTTAAATAACTTTCTGGATAACCACCTGGAAGGTATATAAAATCACAATCAGGGATATTTCTATCATGGATTGGACTAAAAAACTCCACCTCCCCTAGTGCTTCCATTGCTGAAATATTTTGCGGATATATAAAATTAAACGCCGCATCTTTAGCCACTGCAAACTTTATTTTTTTAGAATAATTCTGCTTGTTTTCGATAGTATGATCGGTAGTAATATTTAAAAGTGAATCACAACACTGAGAAGCATCTAAAACCGCTTTCCAATCTAGAGTATGGGCTAGTTCTGTGGCTATTTGATCAATCACCACATCAAATTTTTCTATTTGATCGATATTTAAGCCTAAATGTCTTGATGGAATGGTTATGTCTTTTAACTTCGATAAATATCCAAAACAAGGAACACCGATATCTTCACATGCTTCTTGTAATATCTTATAATGACGTGACGAACCCACTCTATTGAAAACTACCCCCATAATGCTTACATTTTTATCAAAATTAACAAAACCTTGAATCAGCGGTGCTACGGAGTAAGCCACAGCTTTAGCATCAATCACCAATAAAACAGGTGTTTGAAGTTTTTTGGATAGATCTGCAGTACTGCCTTTGTCTTTTTGAGCACCATCAAAAAGTCCCATCACACCCTCTATACAATTAACTTGCATATCTTTACCGTACGCTCTTAAATTTTGATTTATTTCATCTGGAGTCATCATAAATAGATCTAAATTAACACCTACACTACTACAAGCTAATTGATGAAACTTAGGATCTATATAATCAGGACCTATTTTAAAAGGTTGCACAGATATATTCTTTTTCTTAAATAATCGTAATAGACCTAAAGTAATGGTTGTTTTACCTGCATTACTATTTGGGGCAGCTATAATAAATTGATGTTTCATCGTTTTGCAGGTATTGGTATTCCAGAAACCATAAAATCTACTCGAGTGGATGTACGGGCAATATACTGATTGACTTTACCTTGCAGATCCACAAATTGTCTTGTAGATTTTTCCATAGGAATTACTCCTAAACCTATTTCATTAGTAATGGCTATAATACACTTATTTATTGCACATACTTTGTCCCACTCTTTAACTATAAAGGCATAACTTTTACCTGAATGGTATTCAAAATGCTCCATTACATTGGTAATCCATAAGGTGATACAATCTATAAAAAGTACTTTATTACATGCTTGAACTTTACTTATGTATAAGGTTTCTTCTATGGTTGTCCAGTTATCTGTGCGTCTTTCTTGATGAATTTCAATACGTTTTCGGTATTCCTCATCCCAATATTTTGAGGTGGCTAAATAGGTAGGTGTGTGATCTAAATCTAATGCCACCTTTTCTCCGTATTCGCTTTTACCTGAACGCTGTCCACCTGTGATAACATGAATCATTTTAGTAGTCATTTTCTGTAATTAAAGTTTCATAATTTGCACCTATACGAGAAGCAAACTCACTGGCAATTCCTATTTTTATCCTTGCATTTTCAACATCTATAACTTGAGTATGATGTATGGCTTTACAATAGGTTTGATAAGCCAAAACAAGCGTTTCCAAAGTATGCGTCTCGGTACATAACTTTCCATCCGTTATTATATGAAGGTGGTATTGAAATGCGGTATCCACACCAATTCTTTTTACCAGTTTTAAACCCGCTACCAAATTGGTCTTACCACCCGTTTTTAAAGTTAGTAACGCATCCTCGACCTGTTTTAACACCCTTGTTTTTTGTAAAAGGTGTTGTGCATCACCATCAAATAAAGAAACTATAGAAAACTGCGTACTTTGGTTTTTAGACTTAAGGGCGATTTTATTAACCGTACCTTTAGCATATCTTATAATTTTATCTCTTAGCATCGAACCACTAGAATCTATTAAAAAAATATGATGTTCTTTTAACAGGTACTGTTCTCGTTTTGTTTTTAATTCAAATTTATCGGTAGTTAAGTACTGGCTTACTGTTTTTCTAGTGGCTCTCGTTTTTAAGTTTCCAGATGGGTTTTTATGAGTTATAGCCCCCACTGTAGGTTTACCCATAGAACGGTGCTTTTCAAATTCATTTCTAGGAAGTAAACTCAACTCCAAATCCTGATTATTAGGTTTAGAAATGGTATTTTCTAAAGATGATTCTTGATATTGTGGTTGGTGATACGGATTGTTTGATGATCTATTTTCATTAGATTGAGGCGTATCTAAACGCCTATGATTTAACACAAAATCAGCAATTTGATCGACATGCTCTTCAGTAACTTTTGTAGCATTATGATAAGCCGCAAAAGCCCTTGCTGTTTTTAAAAGTAAAATATCGGCACGCAAGCCCTCTACGTTATTCTGGGCAGCTAACTGACTACAATAAGCAATAAGACGCTCATTAACTTCTATTGTTTTTAAATTAGTTTTCGCCTTTTCTATTTGTAAAGCAATACTTTTATCTTTTTGCTGATAACTTGTAAGAAACTTTGACGGATTGTCATCAAATTCCAAACGACGTTTAATGATCTCTTGACGAATTTTAACATCTATAGGTGTCTTTATAAGAACACTTAAACCAAAACGATCTTTAAACTGTGGTCGGAGTTCTCCTTCTTCAGGGTTCATGGAACCTACCAAACAAAACTGACTTTTAAAATGACGAGAAACCCCTTCTCGTTCCAGATAATAGCAACCCGATGAAGAAGCATCTAACAAAATATCTGTAAGATAATCTTGTAATAAATTCACCTCATCAATATACAAAACCCCTTGATGAGCTTGTGTCATTAAGCCTGGATTAACAACTTCTTTTTTATTATTAATTAACTGTTCTAAATCAATACTTCCCATCAAACGATCCTCTGAGACACCAATGGGTAAATTCACAAAAGGAACATGCTGATTGGCAATTACTAGATGAGTTAACGACCTAATAAGTGTTGTTTTCCCCGTACCCTTATCACCAATAGCTAATACCCCACCTATTAATGGATCTATTAAGTTTAAAATTAAGGTTAACTTAAATCGGTCTTGACCAATTACAGCTGAAAAAGGAAAATTCTTATTTTTATTAGTGACTACCATAAAATCAAAGTATTGTTATATATCCATACAATTCCAATAACTATCGATGCAACCCCTGTTACACCATTCATCCATTTAAAAACAGCTAAATTCCGTTCTAAAAACCGACTCACCACAGAAATAAGTACATAACTATAGGCAGCCATAGCTATAATTATTCCGAGTGATTCTATGGCTAAGATCAAAATAGCTTCTTTTGTAGAAGAACTACTTAAAACCAATGCGGAAGTTAAAGCTCCTCCCGTACCTGCCAATCCATGCAGCATACCAATCCAAAAAGATTTACTCATCGGATTAACGGCTATTTCCTCCCCTTGTGTTCCGTGTAAATGAATAGGATTGCTAAGATCATGTTCATGTGCTTCAATTTTTTTATGTATTTGCACCATTTCATTAATTCGGTGATTTCTTTTAATAGCAACAATCCCTAACCAAATCATAATTGGACCTACTGCCCATTCCGCATAAAAAGAAATATCATTTATCAGTAGGTTAAACATACTTTTAAAGAGTAAGGCTAATCCCCCAAAAAGCAAAAGAGTAAACGAATGCCCAAAAGCCCATTGAGAGGCTTTAAGTACCATCTTTAAACTCACTTTCTTTTGGGTTATTGCATTTTCAGTGGCCAACACAGAAATAGCCGTAACATGATCTGGTTCAAAAGAATGTAAGATCCCCGCCATTAAGGGTCTGATTAATGAAGTTAGTGTCATTTTTTAATAAATTTTATAAGTGTGCCGTTCTTGTGAATGAGATAAATATCTAATATAACCCGCTTTATTTTTAGATGAGTATGTTGATAACAGTGTGTTAATAGTAATTGAAAAAATGGAGAATTTTGTTCAAATGCAAACAACTCCACTAAACGTCCTGCCATGTTTAAATCATATATTTTATCAGTATCTTTAAAACCAACTTGCTGGGCTAAATCAACTACAAAATCTTTATTCCAACTCGAAACACAACTATGAGTATCCGTACTTCCTGCTGCTAACTTCACGGCTTTGCCAAGCATGATACCTATACTTACTTTTTCAATAGGTACTGTATTTATTTTATGTAATGTTTCACCAATCCAATTTCCATAATGAATAAAAGCGTACTCAGGCAGGTAATTAAACTTTTCTGATAAATACTTTTCACTTCTTGCCCCAGAACTAATGACTAACTCTTTTGTTTCATTGGCAATAGCAACATCAATACCTTGCTCAATACTTGCGATATATGAAGCCGATGAATAAGGCTTTACAATACCTGTTGTTCCTAAAATAGAGATCCCATCAACAATACCAACTCGCTCATTTAACGTACGTTTAGCTAGTTTTTTTCCATTAACCACATATACTGTTACCAAGATTCCACACTCTAGATTAAAATCGTGTATTAACTTTTGAAGTGCACTGGTAATCATTTTCCTTGGGACAGGATTAATCGCAGGTTCTCCCACAGCTAACTCTAAACCCTCCAAAGTTACCGTACCAACGCCTTGACCGGCTATAAAGGTGATTCCCTGACTTGAATTTAAAGCCAATTTACAACCAATCTCTGCTCCATTGGTCACATCTGGATCATCTCCAGCATCTTTAATTACAGAACAATTAGCGGTGTTTGTAGTGAACTCCCCATAATGAATAGGAATTTCTAAAACTTTACCAATAGGCAAATATACTTTTACAGCATTAGGTACTTTTTGATTAATAATAGCCATTAACCCCGCCTTTGCAGCAGCAGTTGCAGCCGTACCCGTTGTAAAACCATCTTTTAAAATACCTTTAGGTACTTTTCTTAAACTCATATAGTATTCGTTTTAGATTGTAAGAACTCTAATTCTTGTAAATGATGGATCACTTTAAAATAAGGCGGTGTTTGAGGTTGTTTAATAATAAGTATCGGAGTGTTTGTTTGTAATGCAGCATTAATTTTTACTTCTAAAAAACCACTACTTCCTGTTTCTTTAGTTAAAACGACATCTATTTTATGAGTGCGTAGTATAGTAATCTCTTTTTCTAAATCTCCTGATGGCACTCCTAAAATTAATTGTTTTTCAGGGAAATTACTTTTTCTAGCCACTTTTAATGATGCGGGCCTATTTAAAATCCTGAAATAAGCACTATTTTTTAACCAATAAGGCTGTAATTTATCAATAGATTGCACCCCTGTTAATGCCAATAAACTTTTAAAATGCTCTAATTCCTGTAAAGCCTCTTGATAAGATGCTACATACCTTACTAATGGATGAATTGTTTTTTCCAATAGGACTCTAGCAAATCTGATAACAGAAAGTTGTAATTGCGCTCCAACTTTTGCTATAACACGATGAAGCTCTTGAGCAAAAGGGTGTGCAGCATTGATAATTGTGGTGATATTATTTGTTAAAATATAATCTTGTAATTGCTTTTCATTTAACGCACCAAATCGGTACTGAGCTGTTTTGGTTTCTAAAAAAGAGATCTTTGTTTTAGTAGAATACACAAAAGGAATGGCTGAACTTTCTAGAAAAGTAGCCACTTTTTTTCCCTCTGTTGTTCCTCCAAAAACAAGTATCATATGTATGTTAAATTTATGCCTATTATTTATTATTGGTCTTAGAGCTTGTTTAGAGCTTGTTTAAACTCACTACTTCCTGTAATCCAAAATTTTAAGAACTTGGATCACTTTAAAAGGACTTACATATCTCGATATACTCATCATTTAAAAGTAACCCAAAACCTTAAACTTTTGAATTACAGTTTGCATTTAGTTTAAACAAGCTCTTAAACTATTACTCCGTAATTACGAATTTCTTATTCGTTCTAAAAATATGTTTCCATTCTGGGCTATATAATTGAGAACGATTTTTACGTGCTCCGATAGCAGGACCAACCACAATTAAAACCGTTCTTGTTTTCTTACTTTTCTTGACAATTTCAGCCAAATTTTCAAGTTTTCCTTGAAATATTTCTTCGTCTTTCCAAGATATTCTATACATAACCGCTACTGGTGTAGCTGCATCAAAATGTTCTAGTAACTGTGCTTCTACTTTTTTAGCGATTCCAGCACTTAAAAAGATACACATCGTAGCATTTGTAGCTGCAAAGGCTGAAATACTTTCTTTAGAAGGCATTGGTGTTTTTCCCTCTCCACGAGTCAATACTATAGATTGTACCACTTCTGGAATAGTAAACTCCGATTTTAAAACCGCAGCAGCAGCACTAAAAGCAGAAATACCAGGAACAATAAAATACTCCATTTCTAATTCATCAAAAATGGTCATTTGTTCTTGGATCGCCCCATATAAGGACGGATCTCCAGACTGTAAACGTACAATAGCATTTCCTTTATTGTAATGTTCTTGCATGATGGCAACTTGTTCTTCTAGGGTCATCATCGCCGAATTCCTTACCACTGCACTTGGTTTACACCAACTCGTCATTTCTTCTGGAATTAAACTCCCTGCATATAATACACAATCGGCATTTTCTAAGTATTGTTTCCCTTTAACAGTAATTAATTCTTCGTCACCAGGACCAGCACCAATAATAGCTATAGCAGCTCTTCGCTCTGATTGCACATCAAGAGCAACAGAAAAAGTAAACTTATCATTATTTTCTAAATGAATTTTTTGTTTTTCAATAAGTAAGTTGCTATTTCCAGAAAGTAATAATGCACAAGATTCTGATACCCCATCAACTCCGATCTTCGATTGCACCATTTCGCTAGGATTAGGCACTGATACCGTATCAATTGCTGCAGCTGTGAAAGTTTTAAAAGGAATATTATGGTTGTTACTAAAATCTAAATATGCCTGCTGCTTTGCTTTTATAGTAATCGAGCCTATGTTTTTAACTGCTGAAAATTGAATTTTTCGAATATGTAATTCTTGTTTTAATTGATTTTCAAAAAGTAAACTATCCAGACTTTTTGAGCAACCTGTACCTATAGAAAGTACCTTTGGAATATAGCATAAAGTAGGAATAGGTATCGAGTCATATACCTTATAACTCACTATTATACAGAGTTCATATTTTGAAAAATCAATCGTATCCTGATTATAAAAAATCGAAACAAAATCAGGGCAGGTTTGCTCTAGGTGTTGTGTGCCTTTATCTTTAATATCTAAGACTAAAGCCGTAGGTTTATTATTTACAAATAAAGCCATTGTTTTATTCATGGGTAACGAACTTTCTGTTTGCCATCCAAAAGAAACTCCTAAAGTGTCCAATGCCCAAATATTTTGCACATCACTTGATGTAGATATAATAGGCTGAGCTCCTAAAACTGCGGCTATTTTTAGAGCAAAATCATTAGCTCCCCCCTTATGACCACTCAATACAGACTGTACATTTACCCCTAAATCATCTACCGAAACCACAGCTGGATCTGTATTTTTATCTTTTATATAAGGAGCTATTAAACGTACACAAATTCCCAGTGCGGTAACAAAACAAATCCCGTCTAATTTAGAAAAATTTGTTTCTAAGTAACTGGATAAAGAAGATACTTTGGATAGGTTCTCATTTTCGATGGACAAAGGTGTTACCACCACAGACTTTGGAAACTGTTTTTGAATGGTAAGTGCTTGTTCTACTCCTTTTTCTGTAACTACTATTATGGCTATCTTTTTCATCTATTTATTTTCTGCAGTGTGAATACTAATGGTATTGTGCTTGTTAAACTGTATGGTTTGTGTACTTATCGTATAATTTAAATTAGAAAGTACTTTAATAAAAGTTTCGCTACTGATTTGTTGTACGGCATTAATCACAAAACGAACCTTTGGGTTTAGTTGGTGTATGATGTTAATTAATTCTTCTAATCTACCCCCATGTCCTCCAATAAAAACTACATCTGGAACAGGATACTTTTCCAAATCGAGTTTAAAAAAATCAGCAATAACTATCTCGATACCTGGCACAGAAAAACGTTCTGTATTTTGTTGAATAATTGCCTTACAAGCTTTACGCTTTTCGAATGCGATGACTTTTAAATGGGCAAACTGCTGTTTGACCTCAATAGACACCGAACCTGTACAAGAACCTATATCCCAAAAGACACTTTTGTTAGCTAAAGCTAAAGCACTCATCGTAACCAAACGAATAGGCATTTTAGTAATCATATTAGACCTATGCTCCAAATGAATAAAAGCCTGATCTGCAATTCCAAATGTTTTCTCTTTTGGCTTTATTTGTTTTAACAACACACAATTTAAAGGATTATGTACGCTAGTGGTACACGAGATCAAATCCAGTTGTTCTATGTGTTCTTGGTCTGCATCTAAACATTCTCCAATGGTAATACTATAATTATCAAAACCATATTGTAACATCCGTTTGGCTATCTGAGAAGGCGTTTTTTTACCATCGGTTAAAACACCAATTAATTTATTTCTATGAATTAAAGCCTCATCTAATGCCGACCAATCTCTACCGTGTACAGATACCGATTTTAATTCGTTATAATTGGTTTGTGTTTTATGACACAATAATTGAATACTATTAAAATACGGAAATGATTGCAATACCGCATTTGGTAATAAACGCTGGAGCGTATTTCCAAAACCATAGAAAAAAGGGTCTCCAGAAACAAAAACCACAATCGGTGTATCTTGCAATTGATATTTTTTTACTAAAACATCCATTTTACCAGAAATCTCGATCCAAGTGTGCGGTTTAGGTAAAAATTCATGAACTAACTTATAGTGTCTTTTACCTCCAGAAAAAATAGTGGATTCCGAAATTAATGGTAATACTTCAGGCTGTAAACGAGTAATAGTGTGATTACCAATTCCAATCAAATAAAAATCAACCTGTTTTTTGTGTAGTTGCATTTGTTGCAGTTAACTTTTAATGGGTATAATATGTGGTTGCCTCTTCTAGTGTAAAAGCCGCATTTACTATAGCGGCAGCTACATTGCTACCTCCTCGGTTTCCTTCAATAATTACCCAATTGGTGTTTGTTACTTGTGATAATTGCTCTTTTGCTTCGATAACATTTACAAAACCTACGGGAACACCCACTATTCCTACAGGATTAAAAGAAGTATCAGTTGCTCGTAACTGCGTTACAATTTCAAATAATGCTGTTGGTGCATTCCCCACAACATACAAGGCATTAGGGTATTTTTCAATGGCTTTTCGAATACCTGCTTGTGATCTTGTTATGTTTGCTGATTTTGCCAATAACTGTGCATCAGAGTCATTTAATAAACAATGGATTTGATTACCAAATTCTTTAACAAATGCTTTGGTAATTCCTGATTTTACCATAGTTACATCAGTTACAATTTCTCCTCCATTTTTAAGGTGGGCATGCCAACTGGTAATCGCTGTGGGTGTAGCTAAATAATGTTTGTAATCTTCAATAACTCCTGTAGTATGTACCAGTCTGGTTATCGCCCATTTATCTGGTAAAGAAAAAGAAATATTTTTAATTTGCTGCGAAACAATTTTAAAACTTTCTTGTTGAATTTCTTTTCCTGTATGTGGTTTGCGATTGAGGTATCCTCTTGGTGTTACTAAATAATTCTTAAATGAGAAAGTTTGAGAATTACCAATCATTACCAAGCAAAACATATCTACATCATCAGGATTAAATGCTCCTAAAGTCGTAATTTTAATTTCTTCATCAGGGCGAGTGACTTGGCGTATAATAGCCACAGGTGTTGAAGCAGCACGTTGTTGTAAAAACAACTTTTTTAAACGCCCTAACTGCCAATGCCTTTTTTTACTCTTTGGGTTGTATAAACTGGTTACAAAATCCCCCATTGCTGCGGCTTTGATCCTTTTTTCTATGGTATTCCAAGGAGTCATTAAGTCCGATAAAGAAATACAACAAAAGTCATGACCTAAGGGAGCGCCTAGCTTGCTTCCTGCTGCTAAAAATGCTGAAATCCCCGGTAGTGTTTCTAATGCGATATCATGGATTTGTTGCTTGCTAACTATTTCAAAAACTATAGCTGCCATAGAATAAATACTGGCATCACCAGAACCAATCACCACAACATATTTATTTTCTTTAGCTTTTTCAATAGCCTTATAGGCTCTTGCTTCTTCTTTACCTAATGGCATAGCGATTAATTCTGCATCGGCCTTGAAAAAAGTTTCCGCAAACTGAAAATAATATTCATAGCCAATAACAACGTCTGCCTTTTGTAAAGCGGTCTTTACAATTGGTAACATATAATCCAAAGCTCCTGGTCCTAAACCTGCAACTGTTATTTTCATTTACTTATTTCTTTTTAATTATAAGGAGGGAAAAATAAGGTATTTCTCTCTGCTTTACAATTTCCCAATCTTGTGTAACAAATTGTTTATCCGTACCTAATCGTTCTCCGTATGTAATGGTATGTCTTTGCGTATCAATAACCGACGCAATAACCGCTACAACCGATACGATTTTCATTAAAATAACGGTATCAAAATGAGTAATGGCTTCTTGTAATTCGTTTTTATGTTGTATTCGAGGAATAACAACTACTTTTTCATTTTGTAAACACAAAGGCATTTCTACTTGTGAGGCTAAATGTAAAAAAGAACTCACCCCAGGCACTAAGTTTACTGGTAAATGCGCTGCTTTTATTTTTTCTAGTAAATACGAAAAAGAACTATAAGTACTCAAGTCTCCCTCACTGACAATAGCTATGGATAATCCGTTGTTATAGTCTGTGCGTATTTTTTGAAAAGTAGCCTCATAGATTTCCTGTACCTGCACCCTATCTAAATCCATTCTGAGATAAAAACCTTCTAGTTTATTAGGATTTAGGTCATAATGTTTTAATATAGACAACGAATAACTTGATTGACCTCCGTTTTTAAATAAAGATCCTGGATAATATATTTTAGCTACTTTTTTTAAAATATTTAAGCCCTTCAAAGTAATTAAATCAGGATCTCCAGTACCTAAAGAAACGCCATATATCTTACCTGTATTCATATACCTAAAGCTTTCTTTATTTTAGTAATAACACCTCCATCTTTTTGTCCTACTTTTTCATCTTCTTCAAATAAAATACCTTTCACCCCTAAATGGTGTCCTACTTGTTCTTTTCCTAATTCTGATTCTACACCAACAATTTGTTTTCTGTACTTACATAATTGGCAGTTCATATTTGCTGTGCCGTTAATAGCTTCCTCCAAACGCTCATCAAATGCCTTTAAAATCAGTTCGTCTTTACCAAAAGCCTTGGTATAGATGTATTCATTTGGAGAAGTTTCACCAAAAGTTTTCACCTCGTTATATACGCGTTCTAGAAGAACTCCTGTAAAAAAGAAAAAAGGAATAACAATTGTTCGTTTAAAGTCTAATTTACTAGTGAGTTGTAAACTTTCTGCTACTTTTGGATAGGCTGTTCCACTATAAGCAACGGTTGTAAAACCAAAACCCATTCCTTCACCAAGCATACACGCCAATTTATGAACATCAGAATTGGCATCTGTATCGGTAGTTCCTCGACCAACAACCATTAAACACACCTCTTTTCTATCCATTTGAGGATACTTCCTTTCTTCTTCTAAGATTCTCTTTTGTGCAAGTTCTAATAAGAAAGAATTTACTCCAAGATGTTTACCCATTTTTATGGTTAAATCTGGGTAATAACTCTGGATGGTATTCATCTCATAAGGAATATCATTTTTTGCATGAGAACCCGCAAAAAGAATAATAGGTAACGCATAAATTTCTCGTATTCCTTTTTGATACATACGTTCTACAGCAGCCTCATATAAAGGATGATTAAACTCTAAAAAACCGTAATCTACCTCATAATCGGCATAACGGGCTTGCAATGCGGCAACCAATTCTTTAAAAGCAGTAGTACCTGTTTTTCTTCGAGTACCGTGTCCGCAAAGTAAAATTCCTTTCTTTTTCATTTTAAATAATTAGTAAGTAGTCCAATAAAAAATTTTCATAGGTGTCATTTTTAAATTTTAGCTTCCTCTTAGAACTTGTTTAAGCTCCGTTTTTTATAAAAATTCCCTCTGGATTAGAAAACTCATAGGCATACTCTAATAATGCTTTTGA
>WTKB01000078.1 GCA_011524575.1 Aquimarina sp. | reverse complement strand
TTATAAAAATCAAGCATAGCCTTAGCTACGGTTTATTTTTCTAATAAAGTAGAAAATAAAAAGAAACGATTTATTATGTCGATTTTAAAGATTAATTGGTATTAAATATTCAACCCACTCATAACATGCACATCCCTACAAACACCTCAGAACTCAAAGACTTTCTAGATACAAAAGCTGAATTTTACGAAAACCCCGAGTTTATACATTCTGACCCGATTCAAATACCTGCGAAATTTAACCTAAAACAAGACATCGAAATTTCAGGCTTTCTTACCGCAACTATTGCATGGGGAAACCGAAAAAGTATTATTAATAGTGGTAATAAGCTTTTAGATATCATGGGAGATTCACCGTACGATTTTATCCAAAATTACAATGAAGATCTGCACTATAAATTTCTTGAAGGTTTTGTGCATCGTACTTTTAATGCATTAGATTTAAATTATTTTTTTAAAAGCCTGAATAACCTTTACACAAAACACGACGACCTCGAGGCTTTTTTCATCTCAAAAGACCCTACACGCAAAAAATTAATGCACGAATTAATTCCTGCATTTAAAACAGCATTTTTTGAATTAGAGCATTTACAAAGAACCACTAAACATGTGAGTAATCCTGACAAAAAATCAGCAGCAAAACGCATTAATATGTTTTTTAGATGGATGACACGCTCCAATACAAAAGGTGTAGATTTCGGTATTTGGAAAAACATAACCCCTAGTAGGCTTTCCTGCCCTCTTGATGTACACTCTGGCAATGTAGGAAGGAGACTTGGGCTTATCACTCGCAAACAAAATGATAGTCGTACAGTTATGGAATTGGATGCTGCATTACGTTCATTTGATCCTATAGATCCTGTGAAATATGATTTTGCGTTATTTGGTTTAGGGGTCTTTGAAGGAGTATCCTAAAATTTATGCCTATTAATCATTGAAATCGCTATAATAAAAAATAAAGCCACTAAAATTAAAAATTAGGAGGTTTAAAACTTGTAAAAAGATTAGAATTCCTTAAATTGGCTTTTTGTTTTATAAAATTGGATTTATGGTAAATGAGGAAAGACTAATCCCTATAAATATAGACGAAGAAATGAAATCAGCTTACATCGATTACTCGATGTCTGTGATTGTTTCTAGAGCATTGCCTGATGTAAGAGACGGTTTAAAACCCGTACACCGTAGAGTTCTCTATGGAATGCATGAACTTGGTGTTAAAGCAAGTTCTGCTCACAAAAAATCAGCAAGAATCGTTGGGGAAGTACTAGGTAAGTACCACCCACATGGAGATACCTCTGTGTACGACGCTATGGTACGTATGGCTCAAGACTGGAGTATGCGTTATATGCTTGTTGATGGTCAAGGAAACTACGGTTCTGTAGATGGGGATAGTCCTGCGGCTATGCGATACACAGAAGCTCGTATGCGAAAAATATCAGAAGAAATGCTTGCTGATATTGATAAAGACACTGTAGATCACACCTTAAATTTTGATGATACTTTAAAAGAACCAACCGTTCTTCCTTCTAAAATACCTGGTTTACTTATTAATGGAGCATCAGGTATTGCAGTAGGTATGGCAACTAATATGCCTCCGCACAACTTAAGTGAAGTAGTAGATGCAACTACCGCTTATATTGCCAATCCTGAGATTGAAATTGATGAGATTATCACACATATCAAAGCTCCAGACTTTCCAACAGGAGGTATTATTTACGGATATGAAGGCGTAAGACAGGCTTTTAAGACAGGTAGAGGACGTATTGTTATTCGTGCAAAGGCAATCATTGAAGAAGTAAATGGTAGAGAATGTATCATTGTTTCAGAGATTCCATATCAGGTGAACAAAGCAGAAATGATTCGTAAAACTGCCGAGCTTATCAATGATAAAAAAATAGAAGGTATTGCTTCGATTCGTGATGAATCTGATAGAAAAGGAATGCGTATTGTTTATGTTCTTAAACGAGATGCTATTCCTAAAATTGTATTAAATACATTATTTAAACACACCTCTTTACAAACTTCTTTTAGTGTAAATAACATTGCCTTAGTAAAAGGGCGTCCCATGTTACTTAATGTAAAAGATATGATCCAACACTTTGTGGAACACCGTCACGAAGTTGTGGTACGCCGTACAAAATATGAACTTAAAAAAGCCGAAGAACGTGCACATATCCTCGAAGGTTTAATCATTGCTTCTGATAATATTGATGAAGTAATCGCTATTATTAGAGCTTCTGAAAATGCTGATGATGCTCGTGCTAGACTGATTGAGCGTTTTTCTCTTAGCGAAATACAAGCTAAGGCAATTGTCGAAATGCGTTTGAGACAACTCACAGGACTTGAACAAGATAAACTAAGAGATGAGCATACGCAAATCCAAGAAGTGATCACTGATTTAAGAGATATCCTTGACAAAAAAGAGCGCCGAATGGCAATTATCACCGAAGAACTCGAACAAATCAAAGCTAAATATGGAGATTCTCGTAAATCGGAAATAGAATATGCTGGTGGTAGTTTGAGTATTGAGGATATGATCCCTAATGAAAAAGTAGTGATTACGATTTCTCATGCAGGGTATATTAAGAGAACCTCTCTTGCCGAATATAAAACACAAAACCGAGGAGGTGTTGGGCAAAAAGGAAGCAACACACGTAATGAAGACTTTTTAGAACATTTATTTGTAGGTACAAATCACCAGTACATGCTTTTCTTTACCCAAAAAGGAAAATGTTTCTGGATGCGAGTTTATGAAATTCCTGAAGGGAGTAAAGCATCTAAAGGAAGAGCGATACAAAATCTTATTAATATAGAGAGTGATGATAAAGTAAAGGCTTTTATTTGTACGCAAGATCTCAAAGATGAAGAATACATCAATAACACCTATGTAATAATGGCTACCAAAAAAGGGCGTGTTAAGAAAACCCTTTTAGAGCAATACTCTAGACCAAGAGTTAACGGAATTAATGCGATTACGATCAAGGATGAAGATGAGCTTTTAGAAGCAAAACTCACTAATGGTAAGAGCCAAATTATGCTTGCCTTAAACTCAGGGAAATCGATTCGATTCGAAGAAGAAAAAACCCGCCCTATGGGACGTAGTGCCTCTGGAGTGACAGGTATTAAGCGTTCTAATGATTCTGAAGAAGTTATTGGAATGGTTGCTGTAAATGATCCTGAAAGTAATATTTTAGTAGTCTCAGAAAATGGTTATGGAAAACAATCCAAACTAGATGACTACCGAATTACGAACCGTGGAGGTAAAGGAGTAAAAACACTTGCTATCACAGAAAAGACAGGACAATTAGTTGCTATTAAAAACGTTACAGCTTCAGATGATTTAATGATTATCAATAAATCAGGAATTGTAATTCGTATGGCTGTTGAAGACTTAAGAGTAGTAGGCCGTGCCACGCAAGGAGTTCGCCTTATTAACCTCAAAGAAACTGATGCAATTGCCTCTGTAGCAAAAGTAATTCAAGACGATAAAGACCCCGAAGAAGAAGAAGGAGCAGTTGTTCAAAATTTCACTGAAGAAGCTAGTGAGGATAATGAAAATGGAAATTTACAAGCACCAAAAACGGATTCTGATTCAGAAAATAGTATCGAAGAAAATACTACTAACGAATAATCGTTAAAATTAATATTTCTAAGAGCTTGTTTAAACAAGCTCTAAAATCACATAAAATACCCTAAATGATACTTGTTAATAATAAGTATTATTTAGGGTATTTTATTTTTCAGGAAAATTATCTTAAATTGTATTCCGTATTATTTTAAATCCATTTTTTTTGATAAACTACACTACTTACCCACACCCTACTGCAAAAGAATGGGTTACTTTTGTTCATGGCGCTGGAGGGAGTTCCAATATTTGGTTCAAACAAATTCGCAGTTTCTCGGATAACTTTAACATTCTTGTTTTAGATCTTCGTGGACATGGTGATAAAAAAAATACAGATTTAGTAAAACCAGACAAAAAACTTCAAGCCTATACTTTTGATGCCATTACTAAAGATATTATTGAAGTTCTTGACTATTTAAAAATCCAAAAATCTCATTTTGTAGGAATTTCTTTAGGTACTATTTTAATTCGAAATCTTGCTGAAAAACAATCCGAAAAAGTGATTAGTATGATTATGGGCGGTGCGATTATGAAAATGAACCTACGCTCACAAATACTAATGAAACTAGGTGTGCTTTTTAAGTCTATAGTACCGTATATGTACTTATATAAGCTTTTTGCTTTTATTATAATGCCTCGCAAGAATCATAGAAATTCCAGACTATTGTTCATAAGAGAAGCAAAAAAACTTTATCAAAAAGAATTTATCAAATGGTTTAAACTCACCTCTGAAATTAATCCATTACTACGTTTTTTTAGAACTAAAGATATTGACATTCCTACACTTTATATTATGGGAGAACAAGACTATCTTTTTCTTCCTATTATAGAAAAAATTGTAAATATCCATAAAAAGGCATGGCTACATATCATTCCTCAGTGCGGACATGTAGTAAACGTAGAAAAACATCAAGTATTTAATAAAAAAGCAATTGATTTCATACAGAATATCAATAAAGAGAATAACAACACTTATTAGAGTTTATTTAAAGGGAATACGGACTGTAGTTTAATTTAAACAAGCTCTTAATCATTTAAACAAACATTTTTTAAGTAATATAATGATGAAAAAATGGAGTTATTCCATGCCTCTGTATTCTATGTCCAAAACCAATAAAAAAAGCCACTTCCACTAACGTCCACGACTTAAAAACACCATCCTTAAAAAATTGAGGAACGAATTCAATAATCGTCCTAATACTCTACTATGAAAACAAAACTACTACTATACCTCACAGCGATAATAGCCTTAGCCAGCAGTTGCTCCAATGAAAAACACCAATTAGCCATTCAGAAATTTGAAAGCCAAGTTTCTAGTTTAAACGATTCAATACAGGAGTTAAGTAGCCAAGCCCGTCAATTAACCAAAGATTTAAAACACACCCAAGATCAAAAGGATTCGCTAATAGCATTAGTCCAGACCTACGGATACTACAATTTATTATCTAACATAGACTATACCTATGCCGATTTCATGGACACAACCAATTATGGGCATCATAGTGATAGCTTGCACTACTGGAAAAGAGGAGTCTATTATGAATTGGCAAATAAAAACGAAAAAATATGCGGGGTTAAGGCGAGTATAATCAGTAATCAACTGCGGTTTCATTTTATAGGTATTGAGTATTTTAAGCAAGGTAACCGATTCTCAACCAGTATTTATGAACTCAAACCCAATAAAACGCTGTTTAAAATTGATGGGTTTGATGTTTTTTACCAAAAGGATAATGGTGACAACTTAGAGACCTATACCCACGAATACATGTGTTTACTTTTAGACAATTTAGTAGTAAGAAATGGGCGACTTTATTATTACAAAATCTTGGATTTTGATACTCGTTATTACGAAGTTGAAATTACTGATAAAGCCTATTACGAGTACGTTATTGGTTCTGAGAAAGACCCTATAGCTTTAGAAGCTAAATATTTATCTGACTATTGTGTTTATCGAGCTGAGTACGCCTTACTACTTAACCCTCAAAAAACATTAATAGCTACAAATCATGGAGAATCATTATATTTTAACAAAATAAAACATTGGACTGGAGATTTTGAAGACTTTTCTTATTCCATGTTAGAAGAGAATACTGAATCTGTTGATTACAACCTAAAAGATCATTTACCTAAAAACGACTTTCATACAGACCCAGAAACAAAAAAAGACGTTCTAATAGGTGGTATGGCATGGCATCCTAGAGAAAATAAACTTTATTTTGACAATAGTGGTATTACCTATCGGTGTATTTGGGAAGCTGACCTTGATAATGACAAACTCACCAAAATTATTCCAGAACACCACGCTATTCATCCTTTTTATTTTGAGGTGAACACTAAAACCTATTTAGCTTACGCCGAAAAAAATAAAGTGATGCTTTCGTATAATCCGAATTAAAAGTTAATTTATAATTACCAATATAATACTTCCTTTCTAATTCTCTTCTGGTTAAAGTACCTGTTAAAATTCATTACATACAAATCGTTTAAACCCTTCACTATATTTTGATTGCCATTTTGATGAAGATGTTTTGGAATATCGCTCCATAAATT
>WTKB01000359.1 GCA_011524575.1 Aquimarina sp. | reverse complement strand
GATCAAGTTTTTAAGCGATGGAGCAAAATTAAAAGCTTATGTGTTTTTTAAAGGAAGGTCTATTATTTACAAAGACCAAGGTCAAATCTTACTTTTGAAGCTCGCTCAGGAACTAGAGGATATTGGTAAAGTAGAACAAATGCCAAAATTAGAAGGTAAAAAAATGATTATGTTTATTGCTCCTAAAAAAAGCAAATAATTTAATGTATTTTTGTAAAATATTTTAAAATCTATACAAAACCAAAATATTTAAATCCATGCCAAAAAAAGTAAAACAAAAGACAAAAGGTAGTGCTAAGAAACGCTTCAAGCTTACAGGTAAAGGAAAGATTAAGAGAAAACATGCTTTTAAAAGCCATATCTTAACAAAAAAGTCTAAGAAGAGAAAACGTAATCTTACTAAAACAGGTCTTGTAGATAAAAGCGATTCTAAAAACATTTTAGAACAACTTCGTCTACAATAAGTAAGATGTTATTTTTAAAGCAAGTCATTATTTATACTGTTACCTGCTTTAAAGGTTGATGAAATTAAACATTAAACCCAGGAGTTAGGCCATCTATAGAAAGATAAAAGCGAAAATATTTTTTCCGCCTACTACTAAAAAATTAAATTATGCCAAGATCAGTAAACTCAGTTGCTAAAAGAGCACGTAGAAAAAAAGTATTAAAACAAGCCAAAGGATATTTTGGGCGTAGAAAAAATGTTTGGACAGTAGCAAAAAATGCTGTTGAAAAAGCAATGCTTTATGCTTACAGAGACCGTAGAAATAAAAAGAGGTCTTTCAGATCACTTTGGATCACTCGTATTAACGCCGGCGCTAGACAAGAAGGATTGTCTTACTCTCAGTTTATGGGGAAATTAAAAGCTAGTGGATTAGAATTAAATCGTAAAGTTCTTGCTGATTTAGCAATGAATCACCCTGAAGCTTTTAAAGCCATTGTAAGTAAAGTAAAATAGTTATTTATCCCATATTGTATAGATTTTAAACAAAAAAGGCTGCTTTATAAAAAGCAGTCTTTTTTGTTTTTTTTAGTTAAATTGTATTACTTTTAACTTGCGTTTTCTTTAAAACATTTAAATGTAAAACAGGTTAACTCAAAATACTATAAAACTGGATTTTATACCAATTCTTACTTAAAATTACTTTAACATAAATTAGAAGATTTTTTCTTTATATGTATTAGAAAAATCAAGCATAGCCTTAGCTATAGTTTATTTATAATAAAGTAGAAAGTAAAAAGGAATGATTTATTAGGGTAATTTCAAGGAAGAATTAGTATTACCTCTATAAAGAGTCTAAGTTAATAGTAATAAAATAATATAATATAAAATTGGATTAGGCGAATATAATCTTAGTTATTAAGATCGTATAGAAACACTACAAATGTAAATTTATTATGTCATTGAACGAAAATGAAAATCCCGTACATGACCCGAATACTGGTATGGGGAAAAATTTAGCCTCTGAGCAATTAAGTACTGATAATACTGACCTACCTCCTGTTGTTGAGCAACAAGAATCTAAAAAAGAAAATGTAGTACAATTTAATGGGTTATCAGACGAAGATTATGATAAAATGGATCTTGAAAGTTTATGTAAAACTCTTGAAGAATTTATCAAAAAACATGATGTAGTTACCATTAAAAATGAGGTAGAAAAAATAAAAACTACTTTTTACCAAAAGTATGAGATCGCATCCGAAGAAGCTAAAAATATTTTTATTCAAGAAGGTGGTGAAGAAAAAGATTTCTTATACAACAACTCGACCAAAAAGAAATTTGGTGCATTATACTTTAGTTACCGAGATCAGAAGAATCAATACTACGAAAATTTACAATCTGATTTAGATAAAAATCTCGCAGCTCGAATAAATCTTACTGAAAAACTAAAGTCTTTAGTAGACTCTAAAGATTCGCTTCCAAAAAGAATTGAGGTTTTCAATCAAATAAAAGAAGAATGGCATGAAATAGGAAATATTCCTAGAGATAATAAAAATATTATTTGGAATAATTTCTTTCATCACGCCGATCAATTTTACAAGCAAATACATATTGATAGAGAGTTTCGAGAACTCGACTACAAACGAAACCTTGAGCAAAAAAGAAATATTATCGAAAGAGCAAAAGTATTAGCTTTACAAACCGATAATGTGTCAAAAGCGGTACGTGAATTACATTTACTACATAAAATATGGAAAGAAGAAATAGGTCCTGTCTCAAAAGAATATAGGGACCCTATTTGGGAAGAATTTATAGCTATTTCTTCAAAAATACATGCGAATAAACAAGCTTATTTAGATGCTAAAAATCAAATTTTAGAAGATAATCTTGTTAAAAAAAATGAACTAATTGCACGCATCGTAGCTTTACAGGAAAAAAATGCAAATTCTCATAAGGAATGGCAGGCTATACTAAAAGAAAAAGAAGAAATTCATCAGGCATTTATCAAAGTAGGTGCGGTACCTCATGAGGTAAAAAATGATATTTGGAATACCTTTAGGGCAGCTGAAAAAAAATTAAATCAGCAAAAAAACCAATATTATAAAGCCTCAAAGCAAGAATATTTAGAAAATATTCGTAAGAAAAAGACACTTATAGAACTTGCTGAAGCTCATAAAAAGGATACCGACTTTGAAACAGCTACTCCTTTATTCAAACAAATTCAAGAAGATTGGAAAACTATAGGATATGTACCTAAAAAAGAAGGTGATATTTTATGGAAAAACTTTAAAGAGGCTTGTAATGCCTACTTCGATCGTTTAAAAGAAGAGAAGAAAGAGCATTTAAAAATTCAAAAAGAAGCATATAACCAAAAAAAGACACTTCTTGATGTAGCAAAACAACGTACTTATGAAAAAAGTTCTCAAGTAGTTGCATTAATTGGTGAATGGAAGAAAATCGGTCGAGTACCTTATAAAAACATCAGTATAGAAGATGAGTTTACGGTATTTTTAGATGAGCTTTTTTCTAGAATTAAGCTAGATAGAAAGCAAGCCGAAATGCTTAAATTTGAAAACAAAATTTCTCAAGAAAACCCTGAAAACAAGGAACAGTTTCTGAAAAAAGAAATTAACTTTATTAAACGAAAAATTTCGGAAATTAAATCAGATATTTTACAACTTGAAAATAATTTATCTTTTTTTAAACATGCAAAATCTGATAACCCTATGATAAAAGATGTGCATAAAAAAATAGATAGACGCAAAGAAGATGTGTGTAATTGGAAAGAGAAACTTCAAAAAGCAAAAAAAGAACTTCATCTATTTGAAAGTTCCAAAAACGCTTCAGAAGTAGAAAATAGCACCCCTGCAGCCAAAAAAGACTAATCAGTTTAGTAGAGTGGTTTACAATTTTTAATTGGCTTAAAAATGCTCTAACAACTTATTCTAAGAGCTTGTTTAAATTCACTACTTCGTGTAATTCAGTTTAAACAAGCTCTAAACAAAAAAGTACCTTGTATAAAATTTACAAGGCACTTTTTTAATTTCACTAAGAGCTTAAAGAAACTCTAATATCAGATAAAAAACTACGCAGAATTTCTACTTGCATTAATATTTCCAAATAAAGAACGCGTAACCATTTTCTCATAAACGCTAAATAATTTAGGGTCTATACTTTCTGGATTTTCTTTTTGCATTTCCTGAATCTTTTTCAAGGCATACTGTTGTATCGTTAATAATGGCAACACAATCGACTCTCTCATTTGGATAGAAGCCTTACCTGCACGCTCATTTTGCATTAAAGTATCATAACCTGATACTTTTAACAGTAATTTTTCTGTAAGTTGATACTCTTGGAAAATAAGCTCCCAGAAAGCACCAAACTCTTCATCATCTTTCATGTAAGCAGTCAACTGAAAGAAAGATTTCGTAAGACTCATCATGCTATTTTCTAGCAATGTTCTAAAGAAATTAGAATCCTTGTACAGTTTGATTACTTTATCAATCTCTCCTCGATCCTCAAAAGCCTTAATAGCAGTTCCTACTCCGAAGAAACCAGGAACATTCTGTTTTAACTGACTCCAACTTCCCACAAATGGTATAGCCCTAAGATCACTAAACTTCAGCTCACTCCCACTACCTCTTTTGGAAGGTCTTGATCCAATATTGGTTTTTGCATAGTACTTAAGCGTACTCATAGACTCTAAATAAGGTAAAAATTTATCATGCCCTTTAAAATCTACATAAGCTTCATAACTAATTTGAGCTAATTGATCTAAGGTTACTCTATTTTCCTGTGATAATGCTGCATTATTAGTCGCTCCGAAAAGTTCGTTACTAATTCCAGCACCAAGGAGCTGCTCTAGGTTATATTGACAAGAGGCTGAAGTTCCAAAGTTCGAACTAATTGTTTGTCCTTGTACTGTCATTTGGATTTCTTCATCTTCAATATTTGGACCTAATGAAGCATAGAACTGGCTCGTTTTACCACCACCACGTGCTGGTGGTCCTCCTCTACCATCAAAGAATACTACTTTAACATCATATTTACGAGACATGGCAGTCATGGCTTCTTTAGCTTTAAAGATTGCCCAGTTTGCCATAAGATATCCACCATCTTTAGTTCCATCAGAGAAACCAAGCATAATGGTTTGTTTCATGCCTCTTCTTTTAAGATGTGCCATATACTCTGGATTTTGGTACAATTGTTCCATAACACCAGCAGCTATCTCAAGATCAGGCACCGTCTCAAATAATGGAATAACATCAATTTTTGGAAGTTCCCAACCACACATACGGATCATAGAAAAAGCTTCCATAACGTTAAGAGCACTTCCGTTATTACTAATAATATATCTATTACAGCCTAGTTCTCCGTTATTCGCTTGAATTTCTTTAATTGCGTAAATAGATTCAAGAGTAGCTCTAGCCATATCATCTTGAATTAATGCTGGATCGACCTGAGCTTTAAGATTGGAAAGAATCTCAATTTGTTCCTCCTCAGAACGCTCTAAGTAATCCTTTGGAAAAATGTACAAACCTGCAGCTAATGTTTCTTTAACAATACTACTTAGTACTCCATGATGTACTCTAGAATCTTGACGAATGTCTAGTGTTCCAAAGTGAAAACCAAAAATGGTTACTTTATTAATAAACATCTGTAATTCTTGCAAATACAAGCTATTATGATCAGAAATTAATAATGTTTTAATTTTATTTAATTCTGATAAGAAATATTCCGCTGTAAAACTAACATCCTTATTAGAAGGATAATAAATACTTTGATATAACTTCTCTTCTAAAGAACTTATTCTATCTGGAAGATCTGCAAAAGTAATGCGACGTTTTAAAACTCTTAAATCTTTGTAATAATTAGAAAGAATAGAAGTTTTAAGTTTTTCAGCAACTTTTAAAGTTATTTCTGTAGTTACAAATGGGTTACCATCTCGATCACCACCAGGCCAAAATCCTAAATTGACAATATTATTAATTAATTCCTCTGAATCAGTAAAGATATTCTGTTGAATATAGTTATAAATAGAACTTACTGAATGGTAAAATACATTTTCTAAATACCATATAAGGCTCACTGCTTCATCTAGCGGAGAAGGCTTTTCTTTCTTAAAAAAAGGAGTCTTTCCTAATTGAGCTAATAGTTTTTTTATTTCTAATAAATTATTACCACGTATAGCAAAATCTAAATCACGAATAATTCCAAGTACGGAACCTGGATAAAACTGTGTAGGGTGTGCTGTTAAAGTAGGGCGAATTTTAAATGTATTTAAGAAGTCTCTGAGCTGCTGTGTTTTATTTTTTTCAGCAGCTTCTTCTTTTAAACTACGTAAAGTTCCTCTACCATTCATGTTATTCACACGGGTAAAAGCAGCATCTTCAATAGCATCAAAAAGTACTACCTGACGTTCTATGTATTGTATAAAACGGAACAACAATGTGTTTTTATCAGATTCTGATAAATCATCTTGATATTGTGTAAAAAAGCGTTCTACTATCTGTGTAGGATTCAAATGTTCTGCAAAACCTTTGTCACAAATTTCCTTAAAAAGTGGTAAAAGTACTCCAGTATTATTAACCTTATCAAAAGGCAAGGTCATAAAAATACTGTTGTAAATTTGGTATTTTGAAAGAACGTCTTGGTTAAAACGCTCAATTTTTGGTTGCCTTAGTATATTCATAAAAAAAAATTACATATCATTAAAAATAGAATGCATCAAACGCTTTTTATCATTGATACTTTCTTCTAAAG
>WTKB01000195.1 GCA_011524575.1 Aquimarina sp. | reverse complement strand
CCACCTGAAGAATGACGTTTTCTTCCGCCACCGCCACGTCTTCCACCGCCACGATTTTCGGATATTTCAATATTAATCTTACGACCTTCTAGTTGGAAATTCTCAAAGATAGAAAGTACTTTAGGAGTATCGTCCGAATGGGTATTAAAGAAAGAAAAACGATCTTTAACATCTACTCTAGAAACCGCATCTCTACCTAAATTTAAATTTTCTTTTAAGAAATCTTTAAGCTGCATCCAGTTGAAACCATCTTTCTCTCCAATATTAATAAAATATCTTGTAGAGTCCGAAGATCCTCCATACCCAGAATCTCCACGAGAATTTGAGCTGGTGTCTATATTTCTAACATCTCTAGACTTTTTATAGTAGTCATAAAAACGCGTAAATTCAACACTTAATAACTTTTGGATTAATTCTTCTTTAGATAATTCTTCGAGTTGTTCGTTAATTTCTGGAAGATATTTATCTATTTCTTCATTAATTTCTGTGGCTTTAAGTTTACCTACTAAACTAAAAAGTTGTACTTTACAGATTTCTTCTCCAGAAGGCACTTCTTTTCGTTCGAAAGTACTTTTAAGGGTACGCTCTAAACTTTTGATGCGTCTTACATCTGATTTAGTAGCAATCACCATTGAAATTCCGTCTTTACCAGCTCTTCCTGTTCTACCACTACGGTGGTTATAGGTTTCTATATCATCTGGAAGTTGGTAATTGATTACGTGTGTAATGCCACTTACATCTATTCCTCTTGCTGCAACATCTGTGGCAACAAGCATCTGAATTTGTCGGTTTCTAAAACTTTTCATGACCAAATCACGCTGATTCTGACTCAAATCACCATGAATTGCTCCCGCGTTATAACCATCTTCTATTAATTTCTCGGCAACAGATTGAGTGTCCCTTTTCGTTCTACAGAAAATTACAGAGAAAATATTAGGATTCATGTCCGCCAAACGCTTTAAGGCTGGGTAACGGTCACGAGCTGCAACAACATAATATTCGTGAGCTACATTTTTATTAGCTGTATTTCTTGTTCCTACGGTAATCTCATAAGGATCATCCATAAAACGCTTTGCAATAGTAGCTACCTCACGTGGCATGGTTGCAGAAAAAAGCCAAGTAGATTTTTCGTCTGGCGTATGAGAAAGTATGGTATTAATATCCTCATAGAATCCCATATTCAGCATTTCGTCTGCCTCATCCAAAACACAATAAGCGATTTTAGAAATATCTACCATCCCTCTATTAATCATGTCTTGCATTCTACCAGGAGTAGCCACAACAACGTGTGCTCCTCGTTTTAAAGCTCTCGCTTGATCATGAATACTCGCACCTCCGTACACAGATACTACATTAAATTCTGGAATGAATTTAGAGTAGTTCTGTAACTCCCTAGAAATTTGTAAACAAAGTTCCCGTGTTGGAGAGAGTATTAAACCTTGGACAATTCGCTTTTTAAGATCTATTTTTTGGATTAAAGGAAAACCAAAAGCCGCAGTTTTTCCTGTTCCTGTTTGTGCAAGTGCCACAATATCTGTGTCTTTTTCTAATAAAACAGGAATGGCTTTTTCTTGGATTTCACTTGGAGTCTCAAACCCCATATCTGTAATAGACTTTAAAATCTCTTGATTAAGCCCTAATGATTCAAATGTACTCATGTATAAATTATAATAAGTCACAAAAGTACAACTTATAATCCAAGTGCTTGTTTAAATTAGATTTAAATTCAAGATGAAGGCTCAAAAATCGATACAAAGGACTATTTGCTATATGAAATTGAAAATTTTACAAAAAGAATTACTTAGAATTATAAATACTGCACAAACACAGCAGTGATTTATGAAGAGCTTGTTTAAACAAGCTCTAAGAGAAATTTAAAATATCATTGAGATTACTCTACAACCTCTATTTCAAAAAGAGACTTCCAATACTTTCCTGTAATAAATAACTTTTTTGTATTTTTATTATAGGCTATTCCGTTTAAAACCCTTCTCTTATCAGTTGCGGGCACACCTACTTTTTCATTTAATCCTTTTAAATTAATAACTCCTTCTACAGCTCCATTTGTAGGGTTTATAATGGCAATGCCATTTTTTTGCCAAGTATTGGCATAAATCTTTCCATCAACCCATTCCAATTCGTTAAATCGAGACTTTATACTTTTATTTGTAGTAATCTGAATACTACCTACCTCTTCTAGAGTCTCTGGATCTAACTTCCAAATACGGCTGGTACCATCGCTTTTGTAGACATATTTATCACCAAGACATAACCCCCAACCTTCTTTACTATCTTGATAATTAAACTTACGAATCAGTTCTAAAGTTTCTGTATTAAAAATAAACCCTTTTCCCGACTGCCAAGTAAGCATACACACCTTATCTCCTATTTTTGTAATACCTTCACCAAAATATTGGTTATCAAAATAATACTCCTTAAGAATCTTCCCCGTTTTTAAATCTTTGTGCATTAACTTAGAACTACCACGCATTCCCGTACTTTCTAATAACACCTCATCGTTTAAAAACTCTAAACCTTGTGTAAAATGTCCTGCATTATGTGGATAAGTATTTTTAATCTTGTAGCTATAAACTTTAGGAGCTTTATGGTTTAAAACTGTAATTTCTGAACTACTCACCGTACGATTCCTGCCTGTAAATACTTTAACATCAATATCATGAACCCCCAATAAAACTTCTTTTTTCAAAGGAATCTTTATCTTGGATTCTCCATTGGTGTTAAAAGTAATAGGATATTTCTGAGACTGAAAATAAACAAAAGCACTATCTACGGTAAGTGTTTTTGGAGTAATTTGTGTCGTAACACCTACAGTATTAAATAACTTATAAGTGCGACTTTCAGAATCTAAATTAAAGTTTATAGTAGGTTTTACAGATTCGCAACTGGTTAAAGTAAAAAGTACAAAACCAAGAATTAGAAAAAAAGAATTACAAAAACGACTGTACATAATATAAAAATTAAGAAGTAAATAGATTAATTTTTGAATCTATTTTATGGATGATTTCTTGTAGGTCTTCTGGGCGATCTACAAAATTAAAGGTATCAACATCAATTATTAAAAGCTTTTTAGGATCACAATCTTGAATCCATGTATCATATCGGATATTTAAATTTTGTAAATATTCCTTAGAAATCCCAACCTCATACTCTCTACCTCTTCTTTTAATTTGACGTAATAAATTGGGTACACTACTTTTTAAGTAAATAAGTAAATCTGGGCCTTGTATTAAACTCGACATTAAATCAAACACCGATTTATAATTTTGAAAATCTCGGCTACTCATCAGCCCCATTGCATGTAAATTAGGAGCAAAGATAAAAGCATCCTCATAAATACTACGATCTTGAATCATGGTTTTTCCTGAAGATTGAATATCTAAAGTTTGTCGAAAACGAGAATTCAAAAAATAAATCTGAAGATTAAAAGACCAACGGTGCATTTGATTGTAAAAATCTTCGAGATATGGATTTTCTAGTACATCCTCATACAAAGGACTCCAATTATAGTGCTCTGAAAGTAATTTTGTTAAAGTGGTTTTACCTACACCAATATTTCCAACAACAGCAATATGCATCGTTTTTATTTTTAATTTAAAATCCCTTTACAGAGTAGCAATATACTTTATTGTTTTTATATACATAAAATTTTTCGTGATGGAATACTGTATTTCCCACAGAAAATAAATCACTAGTAAATTGGTTTTGTAATTCCAAATCTAAATTATAGACACTTACCTTTGGAATAGAAGCATGATGTAAAACAATGTAGTTGATATCTATATCTAAACGATTATACGTTTCTTGCAAAAAAACCTCTTTTACTAATAGTCCTGAAAAAGTACTGTAAATCCTTATTTTATCTGGATAAAGTACATATAAATTTTCTTCATAAAAATGAACATCCAAAATTTTATCTAAAGCAAAAAAAGGAATATCAACCTGATGAGCTATGCTATTTGTATGATGTTTAAAATGCAAAAATCCAGAAGTTAAGGAATCATAAAAACCTACGAGTGTACTTGAAATCCGTACTGCCCATAAGGCAAAAATAGAAGTACCCAACCCATTGTATCTTGAAAGTTCGGAAAGTACGATCTCTTTCATTGGATTTAAAAAGCGATCTAATAATACCACTTTTTGAGAATCTTTATAAAACAATAACAATTCTAAAGGCTGACTAACCTCTAAATACGTTAAGTTCTCATTAGTGCTATTTTGGTGACTATAATAAGAAACAGCGGGTGTCTCTGAATCTATAACAACTTTTAGTAAGTCTTGACTACTGGTTTCAAAATACAAATCACCATAAAGATCTACCTCCAAAAATTGATTAATTGGAGGTAAATCTAACACTAAACTATCTTGAATCTGTAAATGACTTTGCGTATTTTGAGCACACAATGTAAGCACACTCATAAATAACAAAACACGAAAAAACCAAGATGTCATAAATTTATAAATACCTATTTTTGATCCGTTGTATCCTTGTCTGAACTAGACTTGAGTAGGTCTTTTTTTTGATCCTCAGAAGTACCTTCTCCTTTTAGGTAAGTAGGTAAATTAAGCCCTGCCATATCAAATAGATCATTTAAAGGAGGTACGGTTTTCATCATACCAGAAACAAAATTTGCTGTTGAAGAATTTCCATTTTGACCTTCACCACCATTTCCAGAATCCCAAACGGTAATTTTATCAATTTTAATATTTTTAACAGCTTCCACTTGAGTTTTGATAAGTTCTGGTAATTTCTCGATAAGTAATAATTGGAAGGCTTTATTAGGATCTCCACCTGCAGCTGAAACCACTTGTTTATATCCTTCTGCTTGTTTGGTTAAAATTTCGTAAAGACCATTTGCCTCAGCTTCCATTTTTGCAAAAATAGCATCTGCTTCCCCTTTAGCATTCTCTCTTAAAGTTTCTGCATTAGCTTCAGCTTCGATAACAATTCGTTTTTTAGCGATTTCGGCTGGAACAATCACATTGGCAATTTGAGTAGAACGCTCTCTTTCAGAACGTGCAAGTTCGGCTTTTTGTTCTGCAATATAAGACTCTTCTAAGGCACGGGCTTGTTGAACATTCTCTGAAGCTAAAGCAATACGTAAGGCCTCTGCTTCTTTGTCTCTTCGGTTAGCTTCCGATTGAGCAATAGCAATTTTAGCTTCATTTTCACCTTTTACAGCAACGGCATTCGCCTCAGAAGTTTTCACACGAGTATCTTTATTTGCCTCTGCCTTACCAATGGTTTCATCTTTTTTAGCAGTAGCAATGCTTATTTCTCTGTCTTTTTCTGTAATTGCAATTTGAACATCACGATCTCGATGGGTTTCTGCTATTAAAATATCTTTTTCTCTATCGGCAGCAGCTTTACCTGTTTCCCCTATTTTTTCTTGTTCAGCTACACTAATTTTTGCCTCATTAATGGCTTTAGCAGCAGCTTCTTTTCCTAAAGCATCTATATAACCCGACTCATCATTAATATCAGTAACATTGACATTGATCAGCTTTAAACCTATTTTTTTAAGCTCACTATCTACGTTTTTAGATATATTTTCTAGAAATTTATCCCTATCAGAATTAATTTCTTCGATAGTCATTGTTGCAATTACAAGCCTTAATTGTCCAAATAAAATATCTTTTGCTAATTCTTGAATATCAAAAGGAGTAAGACCCAATAAACGCTCGGCAGCAGTATTCATATTGTTGGGCTCTGTAGAAATGGCTATAGTAAATCTACAAGGCACATCAACACGGATGTTTTGACGACTCAAAGCATTAGTTAAATTTGCTTCAATCGAAATAGGTTTAAGATCTAGAAAAGCATAATCTTGGATTACAGGCCATATAAAAGCTCCTCCCCCATGCACACACCTAGCAGAACTTCCACCAGTACGCCCATAAATAACTAAGATCTTATCAGAAGGACAACGTTTGTAACGAGAAACTAGAGCTAGAATAGTTACAAACAACACAACTACTGCTATAGCAATAAGTACTACAGGATTCACCATAAAAAAATATTAAAGTAATTATTAAGAATAAATTCTATAAAATAGAATCAGAAATATATTAAAGATTTTTATGAGCTAAGAACTTGTTTAAACTTACTACTTCCTGTAGTCTAAAATTTCAAGAACTTGGATCACTTAAGAGCTTGTTTAAACTCACTACTTCCTGTAATCCAAAATTTCAAGAACTTGG
>WTKB01000351.1 GCA_011524575.1 Aquimarina sp. | reverse complement strand
TTTTCTAATACGTATAAAGAAAAAATCCTCTAATTTATTTTACAGTAATTTTAAGCAAGAATTGGTATAACACCAGATTGTAAATTATACTTGTTTGTATAATTTACATGAAATAGTATCCATTTTTAAGTGGTCGAAATATAAGGTTTTAGAGAGTGTTTAATAATAATTAACTTCAAATGCTAGATTTAAAAGGAATAGGTAAAATAGTATGTGATAATGCTTCTAGTCTATATTATGATATAGATAGAGTTCAGTCAGAATTAATTGATGATGAAAATAAGGTCTTTGATATCGTTAATTCGTTTTTAGCAAACAAGCAAGTCGATAGTATTAGTTTTGTTTGTTGTAAACTTCGTTTAGCTAAAAAGTTATTTTCATTTGAAGATGTTAAGTTTTTTGAGACTAAAGGAATCAATATTACCGCATATACAAAGGACACTAATTTAGGGGGATATGCGTTAGATTTTTTTGACTCTAGATTTGATAAAGAGCAAACGATAATCTCTGATTTTGATTTAGATCATACATATCTTAGAATCTCTAAAATTTCAGATGCCTATAATTTTAATGTTTTTACTGAAAAAAATGTTTTTTACGACGATACATTAGATAATTATACTTTTGAAAATATCGTTACAAATACGCAAGTATTTTCTTTATGTAAAAAAAACGAAGAAGGCGTATTTAGATGGTCGGCACCTTTTTTACTTCCTGATGGAAGACATGGGCAACCTCCTCTTACAACTACAGATCAATACGCTCAAAGTTGTTTTGAAGGAATTACAGCCATGACTAGCGATAATGGTGATCTTGTAATTGTGAGACCATGGGATAATGCAAAACGTATGGGAATTTCTTGTGAGAGTATTTGCATCCCTCCAGTTAGTGAATCTATTTTTATGGAGGCAATAAAAATGGTTGTAACTTCTAATAAAAATTACCTCCCAAAAAGTGGTAGTAAAAATAAGCTTTATATCAGGCCTTATATCAAAGGTTTAGAAGGAGGTTATGGTGTAGGACCTGCCGAAGTTTACGCTTTTTGTATTCAAATTTTTCCTTTTGGTGAATATATTGGTAAGAGAGATACAGAACTAGACCTTCTACTTTTAGAAGGAAAGAAAAGAAGTCATGACGGAGGAATGGGGTCTTTTAAAGTAAGTGGAAATTATGCACAAACAATCCTAGATAGACAAAAAGCAAAAAAAGGGCTTCTAGAAAAGTATAATGGAAAAGTATTTAACGGAACTATGTATTTGGGAGAGTTAAAAACTACAGAAACCATTAATGGAAAAGAAGTTACTACAGTAAAAGAGGTATTGGATGAAGATTCTGGAGGTAATGTATTTTTTATTAAACAAATTGATGGCGAAACTACAATTATGACCCCACCTCTTAGTAGAAATTCCTTTTTAGGAGGTTTTACTCGAAGAACTGTAATTGAGTTGTGTGAAAGAATGGGTTATAAGGTACAAGAAGTAGAACTATCTGTTGAAGAAATTAAAAATATGGATGGATCTTTTCTTACGGGTTCTGCTGTAGGAATGTCCATGATTAAGTATATTTCTTATGCTGGAGAGACCTTTACTTATTTCAAAAGTAAGGAATTACAAGAGGTATATTTTAACTTGTATGATACTTTTTATAATGTCAGATTAGATAAACGAGGAACATATCCAACCGAATTAGAAAGATTAGTACATCTTATTTCATTTTAAGTTTTTTTTAACTGCTTGTTTAAACTGAATACAAACTGTAATTCAGTTTAAACAAGCTCTAAAAATAATAACCAATACTTGCTAAAATTTGAGGTTTACCACCCGAAGAAAAACTATAGATAAACTCTACAGGGCCAAAGTCTGATTGGTAACTGTAGCCTATACCATAACCAGAATACCCTACACGATCAATCAATTTATAGAAATCAAATACTTGTCTATCCGCATTTGCAAAATTAGCTGTGGCATTTATATAATGGTATTTTACAAGTGGATAACTAAAAGTTAAAGCCGTTTTAATAAAACTACTACCTGAAATATCTAGAAAATCGTATCCTAAAAATGGTATTTGATTATTAATTTTTGTGCTTCCATATCCACCCAAGAAAAAATCTAAAGGATCTAAGGTAGTGGTCTCCCCTATTCGAAGTCCCGTACTAAGGTGGTATTTTAATAATAGTTTTTTAAAAGGACGAAATATATAATCAAAGTCTAAACCTGCAATAAAAAACTCTGAAGATTCAAAATCAGACCCTAATGAAAAAGGGTAATAGGTAAATTTACTTTCTAAAAATAGTCCTTTTGTAGGAAGAAAAGTATGATCTAATGTATCAAAAGTAAGTGATGTGTGGGCACTAAAATAGTTTTTATGGTCAAATAAATAACCTGTTTGCAAGCGGTTTTTATCAAAATTTGTTTCTGTTTTTAAAAACTTATGTGTGGCACCTATTCTTAGGCTAGCACTATTTTTAAGAAAAGTTTCTAAATAAACTTCTGTGGAAAAATCAACAAGTGAAAAATCAAAAATAGTAGCTTGAGACTCATTATTTGATAAATGATTGGTACTACTTGCTTTAATATTTCTTTTATAACGCTGCAA
The DNA here is from genome assembly GCA_011524575.1 of Aquimarina sp. Classification (GTDB taxonomy): domain Bacteria; phylum Bacteroidota; class Bacteroidia; order Flavobacteriales; family Flavobacteriaceae; genus Aquimarina. The sequence goes on along the minus strand of WTKB01000351.1, from coordinate 3,638 downwards.
ACCATGTTGTAAACCTATACTCCAATAACTACCTTTATCCACATAATAACTAAGTAAATATCGAGAATATTCTCCTAAAATAATATCTAGAGATATAACATCATTTTTTAAAAAAAGGTGTTTATGAGTGTAATTTAATAATGCTCCCGCTTTAAAAAGATCATCATAATGAACTCCAAAACGAGCATAATTATCAATTTTTGATTCTTTTAGTTTTATATAAAGATGATTTTTATTGGAACTACTATCTTTTTTAATTCGATAATTAATTTTCTCAAAATTTCCTGTACTATATAAATTATTAAGTCCTTGATTAATTTTTTCTAAAGGAAGCTTGTCATCTGGAAGATCCAATTGTAATTTTCCTTTTAAATAAGATCGGGTATAGTTAGGTTGTTTTTCAAAATGTACATTTTCAATCGAAATATGTTGTTGTAATGGTATATGAGTTATTCCCCTATCTTGTTTTAAAGAAGTGGGATTAGAAAAGGACTGTTGGCGTTTTGCAATTTCTTGCAATGCCTTCGCTTTTAATTCGGTATAAGCCTTTCCTATTTTAATAATTTCATCTCCTTTATCAAAACTAAGCATGCTATAAGCTTTGATATCAGGCTTGATGTAAAGATCTGTAAGTACTCTTTTTTCTTTCATATCAGTAATCATTTGCAGGTTACTGATTTGTTGTAAAATATCAGTTACTGATACCAATTCTTCTTTACTTAAAAGTTCGTCTTGTACATCTACCCCTATAATAAAGTCTACTCCCTTATTTTTCAATTCTGTAATAGGGTAATTATTAGTTACCCCACCATCGGTAACCCATCTTCCATTAAGTTCTACAGGAGCATACACAGAAGGTAAAGCACCACTAGCTTTTACAACATCAGGTAAATGCCCTTTATCAAAAACTAAGGATTCCCCCGTAACCATATCTGTACCCGTACAAAAGAAAGGAATAGGTAATTTTGAGAAATCTGTAATTTCACGTACATGAGTTGTAGCTTTGGAGTAAAAATTATAAAAATTTTGCCCTCTTGATAAACCTTTTGGAAGTGAAATTTTACCATTTTTTATAGGTAATGTAAGGCTGTATTTTTCTGAATTATTTTTTTCATAAAAAGTTTGATGTTTCCGTGAAATTTTATCCTGAATAATTTCATTAAAATCTATAGTATGAAATAACGAATCGAGCTGATGTGCACGGTACCCTGATGCATACAAGCCTCCTATTACGGCTCCCATACTTGCCCCTCCTATGTAATCAATACGAACACCTGCCTTCTCAATTGCTTTTAACACCCCTATATGAGCCAATCCTTTAGCACCACCACCACTAAGTACTAAACCTACTTTGAAATCTTTATTAGGGGGATTATTCTTTAACTGAGCGAAACTATTGCAATAAATAAAACTTAATAAAATATAAATTAAAAATCGATATTTTATTTCTAAATCAGACACCATAGATACTTGTAACATGATTATTTTTCGGAATAGTAAAAGTTATAAATTTTTTGAGCTTTAGCAGGACCTATTACCTCAGCAAGAGCTTGTTTTGAAGCTTTTTTTATTCGAGCAACAGATTTAAAATGCTTTAATAATTCTTGAATAGTTTTATCACCTATTCCAGAAATTTGTTCTAGTTCGGTACTTAAGGCTGTTTTACTGCGTTTATCTCTATGAAAAGTAATCCCAAAGCGATGGGCTTCATTACGCATTTGCTGAATCACCTTTAAGCTTTCTGAACGTTTATCCAAATAAATGGGATAGGAATCCTCAGGAAAAAATATTTCTTCTAAACGTTTAGCAATACCAATAATAGCAACTTTACCCCTTAGTTCTAAATCTTCTAAGGCTTTAACTCCAGAAGATAATTGCCCTTTACCACCATCTACGATAATAAGTTGTGGTAAAGGAATATTTTCATCCAACATGCGTTTATAACGCCTATATACGACCTCTTCCATCGAAGCAAAATCATTAGGGCCTTCTACTGTTTTAATCATAAACTTACGATAGTCTTTTTTACTAGGTTTCGCATTTTTAAAAACTACACATGCAGCCACAGGATGTGTACCTTGAAAGTTAGAATTATCAAAACATTCCATGTGTATGGGTAAATCTCCTAACCGAAGATCTTTTTGTAATTGTTCTAAAATACGCTTAGTATGCCTTTGTGGATCTGTAATCTGAATTTGTTTAAAGCGTTCTTGACGGCTATTGCGAGCATTTCTTAAAGATAAATCTAAGAGTTTACGCTTATCACCAAGTTTAGGGATAGTTACTTTTAAATCCTCAGTAAGGGTTACAGGAAAAGGTAAAATAATCTCCTTGAATCGGGACTGAGACGCTAAACGTAATTCTACAATGAATAGCTCTAAAATAGCCGCATCTTTTTCTTCTAGTTTTTTCTTAATTTCTACTGTTTGTGAACGTGTAATAGCACCATTTGTTACTTGCATATAGTTTACATACGCATGTGTCATATCACTTACAATACTAAAAACATCAACGTTGCTTATTCTAGAACTTACCACTGTAGATTTTGCCTGATAATTTTCAAGAGCCTTCAGTTTTATTTTATATTCATTAGCTTTTTCAAAAGCTAACTCATTAGCATATTGGTGCATTTTGATTTTAAATTCTTTAAGAAGGTCTTTAAAATTACCTTTAAGAATTTGACGAACCCCTTTAATATGCTCGTCATAAGCTTCTTGGGACTCTAAGCCTTCACAACCACCAAGGCAGTTTTTTAAATGGTACTCTAAACATACTTTATATTTGTAAGCTTCAACCTTAGATTTTGAAAGATCAAACTTACAAGTACGTAAAGGGTAAAGCTCTTTTAAAAGAGTTAATAAAATATAGGGCTGATTTTTATACGTATAAGGCCCAAAATACTCAGAACCATCACGAAAAACTTTTCTAGTAATAAAAACTCTTGAAAAAGCTTCTTTCTTGATGCAAATCCAAGGATACATCTTACCATCTTTTAGTAAAATATTATATTTAGGTTGGTGCTTTTTTATAAGTGTATTTTCTAATAATAGTGCATCAGACTCCGTATTTACAACAATATGTTTTATCGTATGAATTTTTTTTACTAAAAGTTGTAACCGTGCAATAGTATGTTTCTTATTAAAATAAGAACTTACTCTCCTTTTAATATTTTTTGCTTTTCCAATATAGATAATCACTCCTTGCAAATCATGATATAAATACACTCCTGGGGTACTAGGTAATGATTTTACTTGTAACTCTAAAGCAGTTGGAGTAGGCATAACAAAGAAGCTTTATAAGAAATAATAAGTTTCTAAGAGCTTGTTTAAAGGGAATACGAACTGTAATTCAAAAGTTTAAGGTTTTGGTTTACTTTTAAATGATGCACATACCTAGAGATATATAAATCTTTTTAAAGTGATCCTAGTTCTTAAAATTTTGGATTACAGGAAGTAGTGCGTTTAAACAAGCTCTAATATTTGGCTACAAATGTATAGCATTTCAGATTTGAAATCATAATAAATAAGAGCTTGTTTAAACTAATACCAATTGATCTTTGAAATCGATATAAAATAAATTGGTATAAGAGCTTGTTTAAAGGGAATACGAACTGTAATTCAAAAGTTTAAGGTTTTGGT
>WTKB01000115.1 GCA_011524575.1 Aquimarina sp. | reverse complement strand
TCCAAGTTCTTAAAATTTTGAATTACAGGAAGTAGTGCCTTTAAACAAGCTCTAAAACAAAGCCGATACCAATTATATATTTAAGACAAAAGATGGAACTTATCCAAGATATAAAAGTAGCAGTAGATGCCATTGTTTTTAGTTGTACCCACAACGAACTAAAAGTATTACTAATCAAACAGAAGTTTGGTTCATTAAAAGACCAGTGGGCTTTAGTAGGGGGCTTTGTTAAAAATAATGAAAGCTTAAACGACGCTGTTAATCGAGAATTACATGAAGAAACTGGTATTAAAGTAAATTACCTAGAACAGCTCTATACTTTCGGAGATCGTATTGACCGAGACCCTAGATTTCGAGTAATTACAATTGCGTACTTTGCCCTTGTAAATTCTACGCAATTCACTTTAAAAGCAGGTACGGATGCTCAGGATGTTCAGTGGTTTGCAGTAAACGCCTTACCTCCTTTAGCATTTGATCATAATGAAATTATAAAAAAAGCTAAAAATAGACTTCAAAATAAACTCACTTACCAACCCATAGGATTTGAATTGCTTAACGAAGAATTTTTATTCTCTGAACTTGAAAATATTTATTGTATCCTATTAGAAAAAGAAATTGATAGAAGGAATTTTAGAAAGAAGATTCTAAGTTTTGGAATCGTAGAACAAACGGGCAAATTTGCAAAAAGAACCAAAGGAAGACCTGCAAAACTCTTTAAGTTTAACAAAGAAAAATACACAGAATTGACTAAAGAAGGTTTTTTGTTTGATATATAAATCTTTAAACAAGCTCTTAGGGCTTGTTTAAACTCACTACTTCCTATAATCCAAATTTTTAAGAACTTGGGTCACTTTAAAAAGATTTACATATCTCGATATGCACATCATTTAAAAGTAACCCAAAACCTTAAACTTTTGAATTACAGTTTGTATTTAGTTTAAACAAGCTCTTAAGCGTTTCTAATTAGTTATTTAATCATTTTGTGTAATTTTTACACTAAAACATTAGGTGGTTTCCTTGTGTCTTTTTATATTTGTGTAAAAATTACACAAATTATGAATTTACTACACCTAGATCCTTATTTCAAACCTATAAGCGGTAGAGAAATCCAGTTTGAATCTTTCCTGTTTTCAGGTGGAGAACCCCATATTAAGATCAATCCAAATTTTGATGTATCAGAAAAAATAACGCTCACACACCGGATAAATACATTTCAAGATCTAGGACTGCTTTGTATGGCTGTAGATGCACTCCAAAGAATGGGAGGGGTGTTACATACGTTACTTATTCCTTATTTTCCTGGTGCAAGACAGGACCGACTTATGGTTAAAGGAGAGCCCCTTTCTGTAAAAGTTTATGCGGATATAATCAATGCTTTAAAATTCAAAGAAGTTGTTGTTTTTGATCCGCATTCGCATGTCACACCCGCAGTTTTAAATAACTGCAAAATGGTCAACAATCACAAATTTATCAGGAAAGTAGGTGCTTTTATAAAACAGGATTTCTTATTAATTTCTCCTGATGGTGGGGCTTTGAAAAAGGTGTATTCACTTTCAAAATCATTAGGAGGTATTGAAGTTATTGAATGTAGTAAAAAGCGAGATGTAAACACGGGTAAGCTTTCCAGTTTTAAGGTGTATACCGAAGATCTACACGGAAAAGACTGCTTGATTGTAGATGATATTTGTGATGGGGGTTTTACTTTTATGGGGTTAGCCAGAGAACTAAAAAAGAAAAATTCAGGGAGGCTGTATTTAGCAATTAGTCATGGAATTTTCAGTAAAGGTTTCGATCATTTACATGATTTTGAAAAAATATTTGTAACGGATTCCATTAAAAATATAAAGCACCCTAAACTTAAACAAATGAAGTTGGACAAAGAACTTATGTGTTTATAACTACCATTACTACTTGAAATGACTACAAAATAATTAATCAAATAAATAACTAACACCAATTAATCTTTAAAATTGATTTCAAAGATCAATTGTAATAAAAAAACAAATATTATGAACCCTTTATTGCTCACAGACGGTTACAAAGTTGATCACAGAAGACAATACCCTACCAACACCACACTTGTATATTCCAATTGGACGCCTAGAAAAAGTCGTATTGAAGGTATTGAAGAAGTGGTATTCTTTGGATTACAATATTGTATTAAAAAATATATTTTACATGATTTTGAAAAATACTTTTTTAATCAACCTAAAGAAAAGGTGGTTGCTCAGTATGCAAGACGTATCAACAACTATTTAGGAGCTAATCAAGTAGGTACAAAACATATCGAAAAGTTACATGATTTAGGTTATATTCCTATGGTAATAAAAGCATTACCAGAAGGGGTGTCTGTACCTATGCGTGTGCCTATGTTTACCATGTACAACACTATTCCCGATTTTTTTTGGCTTACTAATTATTTTGAAACTTTAATATCGGCGGTGATATGGATGCCCTGTACTTCAGCGACTCTTGCAAAGCAATACCGTAAACTATTGGATAAATATGCACTAGAAACTTCATCTACTCCCGATTTTGTAGATTGGCAAGGACATGATTTCTCTATGAGAGGAATGGCTGGAATTGAAGCGGCTGTAAGCTCTGCAAGTGGACATTTACTACATTTTAAAGGTACGGATACTATTCCTGCCATCGATTTTTTAGAAAATTACTACCAAGCAGCTACCGACCATGAAATTATTGGAGGTTCGGTACCGGCTACCGAACACAGTGTAATGTGTATGGGGACAGTAACCCATGAAATAGAAACTTTCAAAAGATTAATTACGACTGTTTATCCAAAAGGTGTCGTATCCATTGTATCGGATACTTGGGATTTATGGAAAGTACTCACGGAATATTTACCAAAACTTAAAAAAGAAGTCTTGAACCGAGAAGGAAAAGTAGTGATACGTCCAGATAGTGGGGATCCTGTAGCAATCATTTGTGGAAATCCAGAAGCCAAAAATGTCAATGAAAGAAAGGGAGTTGTTGAATTACTTTGGGATACTTTTGGTGGGAAAATAAATGATAAAGGTTTTAAGGAACTGGACCCACATATAGGGGCTATTTATGGGGATAGTATTACGATACACAGAGCCACCCAAATTTGTGAACAATTAAAAGAAAAAGGATTTGCTTCTACCAATATAGTTTTAGGAATCGGATCATTTACCTATCAATATAATACCCGAGATACTTTTGGTTTTGCAATGAAAGCTACTTACGGAGAAGTGAATGGGCAAGGAAGAGAAATCTTCAAAGACCCCGTTACAGATGACGGAACAAAAAAATCTGCAAAAGGACTTTTAAAAATCGAACGTAAAAATAACCAGTATATACTCATTGACCAAGTGAATTGGGAGGAAGAAAAATCGGGAGAATTACAAGAAGTTTTCAAGGATGGAAAATTAGTAATTGACCAAAGTTTAGCAGAAATAAGAACACGCATAAAAAATGAAAAGGAGGCTTAGAGCTTGTTTAATCTCCCTACTATTTTCCTATTTTTGTAAAAAATAATTGTAATACCTATTTCATGTTATCTGTATCTAACTTATCTGTCCAATTTGGAAAAAGAGTTCTTTTCGACGAAGTAAACACACAATTCACTCAAGGCAACTGTTATGGAGTTATTGGGGCAAATGGTGCTGGGAAATCTACGTTTTTAAAAATTATTTCAGGAAAAATGGAGGCTACATCAGGGCATGTCCATTTAGAACCTGGAAAACGTATGTCGGTTTTAGAACAAAACCATAACGCGTATGACGAGTACACGGTACTTGATGCCGTAGTAATGGGTAACAAAGACTTGTATAAGATTAAATCAGAGATAGACGCACTTTACGCTGATTATAACGATAGTAATGCAGAACGTATAGGAGAATTACAAGTTCAGTTTGAGGAAATGAACGGTTGGAATGCCGAGAGTGATGCTGCACAAGTATTATCAAGTTTGGGTATTAATCCTGATTTCCATTACACACTAATGAGTGATTTAGATGGAAAACAAAAAGTACGTGTACTTATTGCTCAGTGTTTATTCGGAAATCCTGATGTACTTATTATGGATGAGCCTACCAACGACTTGGATTATGAAACCATTTCATGGCTTGAAAACTTTTTAGCTAATTACGAAAATACGGTTATTGTAGTTTCTCACGACCGTCACTTTTTAGATGCGGTATGTACGCATATTTCGGATATTGACTTTGGAAAGATTAACCATTATAGTGGTAACTATACTTTTTGGTATGAATCTTCGCAACTGGCGGCAAAACAACGTGCACAACAAAACAAAAAAGCAGAAGAGAAAAAGAAAGAACTACAAGAGTTTATTGCACGATTTAGTGCCAATGTAGCCAAATCGAAACAAGCTACTTCTCGAAAGAAAATGATTGATAAATTAAATATTTCTGAGATTAAGCCTTCTTCTCGTAGGTATCCTGCTATTATTTTTGAAAGAGAGCGTGAGGCTGGGGATCAAATTTTAAATATCGACAAACTTTCGGCTAGTTTGGAAGGAGATACACTTTTCCAAAACATTAATATTAATTTAGCAAAAGGAGATAAAGTCGTTATTTATTCTAAAGATTCTAGAGCAGTTACGTCATTTTTCCAAATTATTGGTGGCAACCAAAAAGCAGATTCAGGAACTTTTGAATGGGGGATTACAACGACTCAAGCTTATTTACCACTTGATAATAGTACTTACTTTGATAATGACTATACTCTTGTGGACTGGCTGAGACAATGGGCAACTACAGAAGAAGAAAGAGAAGAGGTTTACCTACGAGGATTTTTAGGGAAAATGATTTTTAGTGGGGAAGATGCTTTTAAAACTTCCAAAGTACTTTCTGGAGGAGAAAAAGTACGTTGTATGCTTTCTAAAATGATGATGACTCGTGCTAATGTACTTTTACTTGACGAACCAACGAACCACTTAGATCTAGAATCCATTACGGCATTTAACAACTCTTTAAAGAAATTTAAAGGAACGGTACTTCTTTCTTCTCATGATCATGAATTTATTCAGACGGTTGGTAATAGAATCATAGAACTTACTCCAAAAGGGCTTATAGATCGTTACACTACCTTTGATGAGTATATGTCTGATCCAGAGATTAAAAAATTAAGAACACAAATGTATAGTTAGAACTTGTTTAAACAAGCTCTTAAATTGTAGTGTACTCCTTTTATGTTAGCTCGATTTATTATTTTTTTACTACTTAACTTTGGAGGCTTGGCTTTGGGGAGTTTATCTACCAAAGCTGGGGTCTCCTCTCAGTGGTATGTAGCACTCCAAAAAGCACCTTGGACTCCTCCAGGGTGGGTTTTTGGTGTAGCATGGAGCGTTATAATGCTTTGTTTTAGTTATTATATGGCAAAGCTTTTAACCCTTATACAAACGAATACTGCTTTAAGAAATACTATTTTAAAACTATATGGACTCCAGTGGATACTTAATGTATCTTGGAATTATGTTTTTTTTAAATATTACAAAGTAGTCCCTGGACTGGCAATACTGTGCTTACTTTTAATTATCATCGGTTATCTGTGTTATAGTAATGCCTTTACTTTAAAGAAAATAAATTTTTACTTGGCTCCTTATCTATTATGGTTATTAGTAGCCATTTCTTTAAATGGATATATTTACTGGTATAATTGATGGAAACAAAACTATTGAAGTGCATTTCGTCGATTTTTTTGTTAATTATAATTTTAGTACACACAAATTGATTACTTTAGCGACATATTTATTATAATTATATTAATTAATCATTTTTTATTATGTCATTTAAAGCAAAATTAAAAGTATCTGGAAAAGAGTACAATGTACTTAATTGTTCTTACGGGTTAAGTCAAGAAACAGATGCAACAGGTCGTCCATCATCGGTAACACGTGGTGGTATGATTACTATTGAAGTAGAATCTACTTCAGATACAGGGCTTTCTGATTGGATGTTTAACAACTTCGAAATGAGAAGTGGTTCTGTGGTATTTCTAAAAAGAGACAACGAAGCAACTTCTAAAGAGTTAAATTTCACAGATGCTTATGCTGTAAAGTACGTAGAGAACTTCAACGCTTCTGGTCAAAACCCAATGACTGAAAAAATTACAATTTCTGCACGTGAAATTAGCGTTGGAAATGGAGAACACGTTAATGAGTGGGTATAGTTAGTTCTACTAAATTTAAGAGCTTGTTTGAAGGCACTTCTTCCTGTAATCCAAAACCTTAAACTTTTGAATTACATTTTGTATTCAGCTTAAACAATCTCTAAAACTCGAAAATGCTAAAAGAGCTGTTTTGAAAATCATTTTCAAAACAGCTCTTTTTTTGTAACAATCTATATATTTTAAAACAAAATAAGTATCTAGAAAAAAGTAATCAAGATGTATTGCAAATATTTCGAATACTTTTT
>WTKB01000184.1 GCA_011524575.1 Aquimarina sp. | reverse complement strand
ATTGGGAAAATCAAAAAAAGTGTATTAGAAACTGAGTTTCTAATACACTTTTTTTTGTTAAGAGCTTTTTAGATCTTATTTAAACAAGCTCTTATACAAATTAATACCTATTATTTTTTGAAACTACTGTGTAAAAAGTGATTAAAATAGAAGATGTAACTGGCTACTTGTTTGGATAGATTTTTATAACTTAACAAAATGAATTTTAAATACCACATTAACTTAACAAAACATTTTAAATCTTCGGAAAAAGTTTGGCAATGGTTTGGTGCTGTTGGGTATAGGTGCATTCTTCAACACTGTTTTTCAATTGATTGAGTTACCCATACGAGACTTGGTGGTAGCTAGCAAAGGCTTTAGTTGAGATGCTCCCTGCCATGTGCAAGGTAAGAAGACTTTTTATTTTAGCTTCTACCCTGTTGCTGTTTTTTCAGTGATATGAGTTGTTGCTCGCTTGATTCTTTGATCTTGTTCAGCTTCCCAAAATAGTGTTCTTTGTATTCTTCAGATAGGCAGTATTCCTTTAATTCTCCACGAAAGAGGAATTCAAGATCATCACGTGAGATGCTGTTGACACACTTGTTGCTACATATGAAAGAAAAAACCAAGGGCAGAGCCCTTGGTATAAAAATATATTCTAAAGATTAATAATGAGGTTATTATTATTCAACATCAAGACTATCATTAGGAAGCTCAAACACTCCCTCTAAAAACTCAGGTGTGAGCGTATATTCGTAGGTTCTGGTGCTTGTTTCAGTGTAGATGGTATCAAAATCAATACTAAATACACTACGCTGGTCTGCAAAGCAAAGTCCATTATCTTCTCCTGCCATGCATAGATAACCAGTCGATGTACTTGGTATCTGAATAATTAATCTACCATTACACAATGCACCTCTCCATGCTCGAAAAGCCTCAGTTACACAACTAATAGTTTCGTCATTAGTTATCATCTCTAACTGATCACCCTCAATACCAATCAACAAATCTTGACCTGTTTTATTAATAATATTGAAGGTAAAAAGATATGTTTCCTCAGTAGTATCATTTATAATTCCACAGGAATAGCATATAAACACTAAGAATATCAATATTTTTTTCATAACTTAATCACAATTAGTAAACATATATTCTTCAAACAATTCCCCAACAAATTGCTCTGTATCATTCTGATGATAATGTACGATATTTTCTCTAAATCCTTTAGGTCCTCGAGCATCATTTAAAGCTGATTGAATTTGTTTAAGCGTATACCCTGATACTCTATCTCGTGGTCTTAGGCTATTAATTTGTGTGTGTTGATTATAGCTATCTACCATATCGATAACTATGGGCGTATATTCTTCTTTCCCGCTTATATCTGAAGTATGAGTATCTTGTCTATATGAATTATATAATCTACGATCATCAGAAGCAAAACTATTTAAATTACCTGAACCTATGTAGTTTGGGTTAAATTCCAAGTATCGATCATTTGTAACGATAGTTTCCACTCCCTCAGCCCAACTTTCAGCAAGTGTTTGTAGTCTACAACTCGCACCTAAAGGATTTAAAAAGAAGGTTCTATCCATACGGTAATGACTGGCATGAGTCATTTCATGAGTTACAAGACCGTAGATCTGATCACTTTTCAAGTCTACTCCTGTTGATGAAAGGCTTCCCACTTTTATTTCAGGAAAAAATGAAAGTATAGGTATCACAGGAATTTGACCATTTGGATTAATATCTAAATGCACTCCTGCATTTTTACCGTATTTGGCAGCAATACGAATCCAACTTTGGTTTGGGTGATGTAAGCCAAATTTACCAACGGAACGGATATAAAAATCGTGGGCTGCATTGTGTACTTGGGCATAGAAATGATACTTGCCTTGAGTAAATGTTCTGTACCAAGCCTTACGTTTGTGCCTATAACTATCTTTAAAATAAGCGTCTTTAAAAATAGAGTTTGCTTTTACTTTAAAACGGTGGTATTTATTTTTAAAATGAACACTATACTTTACCCTTTTTGTACGAATTCTACTTGTTCTGAATGTTCCTAGGTGGTTTGTATAGGTCGTTCTAATTGGTAAAAACCCCCATTTTAATACTTTAATATGAGCACCTACAAGAGGTACATCCTGATTAAGAACATCATCACGAACTCGTAATTCTCCGCTTGGATTCCATCTACTTCTGCGTCTGAAAAACGTATTTTTTGCTGCAATACCTGTATCAACCTCGATTTCTTCTGTAGAGTTTAGTAGCGCATGAGCAGAAGTATAGTCCATTATAAGCTCTGACATTTGATAACCAAGGTCATTTGCTTCTGCATAAGAATAGCTTTGTGTTCGACTGATATCATCAGGGAGATAGAAACGTAAGATTTCTAGCTCTTCTTCATCAAGCTGATGTTTCAGCTTAAGTGCTTCAAGCTCTAGATACATAAAAATATCTCCGCTGTTGTCTACGGTTAATATATTTTCACTCGTTGTATTGGATACTTGCTCTATTTTCTCTTCTCCTTCATCCAAATCTTCATCGTAAGATTCTGGATAGAAATACAATTCTGCAATTTTCTCCTCTATACTTACACCATTTGGTAACACATAATTATAGGGTATAACGGTATATAAAGGTGATGGAGTAAAATTACCATCTTCTGTAGGATCAGATTCATTATCTTCTGTATCAATAGAACCATGCAACGGAAGCTCTGATGTATTAAGTAACGGATCATTAGTCATGGTTTCGTAGGCAAGGCTATCGCTAATATTTAGATGATAATAGTAATGTGATGGCACTATTTTAATTGACTGCATGGCAAGAAATTTTGCAGCAGCTCCTTGTGGCGTACTTGCAAGAGGTAGATCTGTGCCAATATGTTTTAGTACTTCATCCCATGCTTTATTCATATTCTCTGTAGTAAAGGGAATATCATTGAGATCTTCTACACCAGTATCTTGACGTACTGAGCTTATCATTTGATCCTCATCACTTTCTTTAATATCATCTTTGATACATGAGAACAAGGTTAAAAAACAGAGAAGGGCTAGGCTTCGACTTCTATAAAAATTAAACATATTTTTCATTTTCAACATATTTTCGATGTGCTTATAAATTACATTTCCGATTAAAAGAGCTCTTTATTCGATTAATTTGATTCCAAAAATACTTTTAAAAAATACTTATAACCAAATAGTTGTAGTCGTAATTCCGTGAATTACGTGTTGTAATTCACGGAAAAGAATGCACTGGTTTCCTTGTTTAGGAGCTATACATCCTAATAAAAAATCATTTTGGCTATATTTGTAAATCAAATCACTAAAAATATATTTGGATTTACTATTCACTGGAAAACCCGCCTTCAATACTATTAAAATATGAGAATAGCAAATTGGAAAGATCAAGATTTAGTTGTTGATATAATTTCACAATCTTTTAATGAAAATAAATCGATCAACTTTGTCGCAAAACAAGACGAAAAAAGAAAACAGCGAATAGAGTTACTTATTCGCTATTCCTTTTTTCAAGGCATGAATTTTGGTCAAATTTTCATTTCAGATGATAATAAGGGAGCTTGCATCGTATTGTTTTCAAATAAAAAGAAAACAACTTTTAGATCAGTTATCTGGGATCTAAAACTAGCTGTAAAATGCATTGGTGCTTCAAGAGTATTAAAGGTATTAAAGCGTGAAAGTGGTATCAAAGCTAAACACCCTAAGGAAGCCTTTATTCACCTATGGTATATAGGGGTGTATCCTGATGCACAACAAAAAGGTATAGGTAGTTGCCTATTATCAGAAGTTTTAAAGAAGTACCCAAAAGAAATGTTCTATTTAGAAACTTCTACTGTTGAAAATTTACCTTTCTATAAAAAATATAATTTTGAAGTTACGGACACCATAGATTTAGGCTACTCATTACATATCTTAAAAAGATCAAAAGATGTTTAACACCGATATGCATATTACTACTTTTATTATCCTTGTAGTACAATGCCTTGTGTTATTTTCTCAATTTCTTTTCTACCTTATTAAACCCAAAGATAGTTCAAGAATACGATTTATATGTCTGACAATATGTTATATATTTTACAATTTCTTTTCTGGAATTTTTCCAGACCCTCAATATGACATAAGTATCTTTTTACAAAATATTGTTGCCTACATTGTAGGAATTGTCGTTGCAATATATTTTGTCTACTACATATATAAAGAATTTAATATCTATCCTTTTAAGGGATTCAAGGTAAGTTCTCTTTTGTGGATACTTTTGATTTCTTTTTTAATTCTTTTCATTATTCCTTACTACCTTACAAATGACCTTAATTTTTCCAAGCGAATATTTATTGGAATCCCCCTTATAATTTCTATTTCTTTTCTCTATCAGATTGGTAGGCAATTATGTATTACATTTAAAAGTAAGGCTATGGATACCTATTTTAATAAACGTATTACCTCTGGATACCTTGGTCTTTTTTCCATCTCCCTTATGCCTGTTTTAGTTGCCTTAGGTGACTATCAAAGTATAGAGCAACCTGTCGTTAATGCTGGTTTTTTGATTATGATGATAGTGTATACGTCTCATATCATTTACAAAACAAAAAGTGAGGCATTGGAGCTGGAGAAATTAAAAAATAAGATAGTCACAAAAAAAGAAGTTCAAATTTCTGAAGATATTCAAAATACTATTATTAACTCATTACAAACATTCGAAAGAGAAGAAAAATTTCTTGATAAAAATATCTCTATCAAAACAGTAGCCTCCCAACTGAACACCAATACAAAATACCTATCTAAAGTTATCAATAACTATCAGGGAATCAGTTTTATTCAATATATAAACCATCATCGGATACAATACTGCCTTGAACATTTACATCAGAAAGATTCTGATTGGTTACGGTACTCAATAAAATCAATTGCTGACGAATGTGGGTTTAGTTCAGCAGAATCTTTTTCTCGTGCATTTAAAAAGCATACCTCTATTAAACCTTCTGACTATATAAAGAATATTGATCAAAAAACATATACACCTCAACAACAAGACAAAAAACCCTCATAGGTAAAGATTTTCTTGCGAATGTATCATTTATGTAATTTCGGGTAATGCCAGTCCTGTGTCTAAGAGCTTGTTTAAAATTTAGGATTAAAAATGAATACAACAAACTGTATTGCATAATAAAAGAGTACGTATTTTAAAAATACGTACTCTTTTATTATGCAATACAGTTTGTATTTAAAATTATTCTTTGATCATTTCCTGTATTTTTCTTTCAAGGGCTGCACCTCTTAAGTTTTTAGCCACAACTATGCCCTTACTATCCACAATAAATGTACTTGGAATAGATCTTACTTTATATTGCTGAGCAATAGGATCTTGCCAAGATTTTAAATGAGATACTTGTGGCCAAGTTAATTTATCTTGCTTGATGGCTTCTAACCATCTTTCTTTATCTTTATCCAAAGAAACCCCTATAATTTCTAAGCCTTGATCTTTGTACTTTTCATAAACTTTAACCACATTTGGGTTTTCAGCTCTACAAGGCCTGCACCAAGAAGCCCAAAAATCAATAATTGTTACTTTTTTTCCTAAAGAACTCATTAAGTTTATCGCATTCCCTGCTGGAGATGGTGCTGTAAAATCAGCTACTTTTTGACCAATATCAGCATTTATTGACTTTAATTTTTGAAGTACTTTTTTCATAGCATTACCCACTCTTGAGTCTTTAATTTCTGGAGTTAAGCCTTCAAAATACTGCGTTACCTCTTTAGCTTCTACTTTCTTTGAATTTAAAAGATCAGACAATGCAATAATACTTACTAAAGAATTCGGATTATTCTTAATCAAATCCTTACAACTACTTACTCTAAAGTCCACTAGAGAGTCCATAGATCTATTAAGTGATTTTTGCTTATTATAATCAGCATCTTTGATAGCTACCTGATTTTTTCTACTAAGATCAGCTTCCTGATTTGCAAATTCTTTATTTTCTTTTAAGTAATTTTTAAAAAGGGTTGTTTCTCGACTACCAGTAACTACAACATCCTTGATGGCAGAAGATTTACCTTGAACTGTAATTGGAGCATTCTCCGCAATAATTAAAATACTCCCTTTTGCTTTCTTAAAATTTACATAATTGAAATCTTTTTGAGTTACTTCAGGTAAATCCAGCATGAAAGTTCCACCCTCTTTAACTGTTGTTGAATCTATTACAACAATTCGATTGGAATCCGTAACTTTATTAACATAAACCGTTTCTCCTACTGAAAGTCCTTCAATAGTTCCATTTATTTTATAATCTCCAACTTTTTCTTCATTTTCATTACAAGAAACTACTAAAGCTAAAGCAAAAATTCCGCAAATTAATTTTTTCATAAAATTGATCTCAGTTTTGACTATTTCAACCGTAAATATAACGCATATGTACATAGCATCACTTGAAAAATAATATTAAATTTTACCTGTTGTGTATTTATATACTATTGTTTTTTGATGAATA
>WTKB01000322.1:3637-6493 GCA_011524575.1 Aquimarina sp. | reverse complement strand
GTTTTGGTTTACTTTTAAATGATGCGTATATCAAGATATATAAATCTTTTTAAAATGATCCAAGTTCTTAAAATATTGGATAACAGGAAGTAGTACCTTTAAACAAGCTCTAAGAGAAAGCTAAAATTTGAAAACTATTTTAATACACAACTATTTTTAAATATACCTACACTAGTAATCGTAATTTTAGAGCTTGTTTAAAAGGATATACAAACTGTAATTCAAAATTTTGAGGTTTTGGTTTACTTTTAAATGATGCATATATCAAGATATATAAATCTTTTTAAAGTGATCCAAGTTCTTAAAATTTTGAATTACAAGAAGTAGTGCCTTTAAACAAGTTCTTAAGTAAGAATTGGTATTATAAGTTATTCTCAATAGATTTCCAATCCTGAGCGTAATTTGGGGAAATAGCATTAAGATTAGACAACATCTGTGTAATATTCACTTTTGGACCAGAAGAAAACATTCGAGTGATTTCGTTGTTTTTAGCATCAAAAAAAGAACGCATCACATAAGTACCTCTTCTTTTTCTGTTTATAATATGAAATCCATCTATAACTTCTATAATTTCCTTTTTTGCGGTTTTGACATCTTTATGAAGGATATCTAACCCCTTCATATGATAATTATAAAAAGCAATGCGATAATTTCTAAAAATACCCGAAAGAATATCATCATTGTAACGAAACCTAGATTGTTGCCCCGAACTTGCAGACCAACCTGCATTACCAGAACTTTGTGCTGTAGTTACAATTTGATTTGCAATTTGAAAATATGGTGTCCCTCCTAGTTCTGAAAAACTATCCGCATCAATACCTAAAATAGTGTATAGATAATAGCTGATTACTGAAATTAAATTAGAATTAGTCCCGTTTTCGTTAAAAACTAATGGTTCGTATTCTTGATAAACGAAGTTAAAATCTCGATCGTTAAAATTTGCAATTGGCGAGGTGTATCCAGATCCAAAAACAGGTCTTGAAGCCTGTACTTGTAATGTGGCTGTAAAGTTAGAATTATCAAATTCTGTAATATTTACAAAGAAATTACAAGGAATCCGCTCTTGAGCTAAGTAACTTATTTCTGTCCATTTATTTTTATTTATAAATTCTTGTAGTGAGGTTTCTAGGGTCTTAAAAATACTAAGATTAGGATTAGTTACCTGTTGTGCGTTAACAACTACACGAGCGTTAAACTCTTGGCTGTAAGAATTTTGAACATTTAAAAAGCTCAATAACAGTACAGCTAAAAGATACGTATAAAAAGAAAATTTATAAGACTTCAATTTCATTAAGGATATCATGTGCTACAATAGTTTTAGACTTTAAAGCATGGAATTTAAGTTCCATTCTATGATTAATAAAAGTTACTTTATTAGTAGGATATTTAAAGCCTGATTCTTTATCATTTAACGAATTTAGAACAATTAAATCTAAATTCTTACGAGACAACTTAGATTTTGCATTTTCAATTTCATTTTCTGTCTCTAAGGCAAAGCCAATAAGTTTTCGACCATTTTTACGATTCCCCATCCAACCTAATATATCAGTAGTCCTTCCTAACTGAAGAAATAAATTTTCATCTGTTTTCTTAATTTTGTGCATACTAAAATTTAATGGCGTATAGTCTGCTACAGCTGCTGCTGCAATGGCATAATCACACAAATCAAAATGTTGCTTTACGGCCTCAAACATTTGATAAGCATTAACCACATTAACTACTTTTATAGCTTTGTGCACAGGCTCTTTCAAAGTAGTTGGCCCTAAAATCAAAGTAACATGAGCCCCTTTTTCTGCTGCAGATTTAGCAATTTCAACACCCATTCTTCCTGTAGAAGGATTCCCTATAAAACGTACGGGATCAATCATTTCGTAGGTTGGTCCTGCGGTTATTAAGATATGTTTCCCTTTCCAAAAAGGACAAGGTTTAATATTATCTTGCTCTAGAAAACTAATAATGTGTTCTGGCGAAGCCATTCTTCCCTGACCCGATAGTCCACTAGCCAATTCCCCAACTTCTGCATCAATAATGGTATTACCAAAAGAAGCTAATTTTTTAAAGACTTTTTTAGTTGCGGGATGTTTATACATGTCTAAATCCATGGCTGGTGCAAAATAAACAGGACATTTTGCTGAGAAATAAGTTGCTAAAAGCAAATTATCACATTGCCCTGAGACCATTTTGGATAATGTATTTAGAGTAGCAGGTGCAATAAGCATTAGGTCTGCCCATAGCCCCAATTTGACATGGTTATTCCATGATTCCGTTTGCTCGTTTACAAATTGAACATACACTTTATTTTTAGAAAGTGTCGAAAGGGTTAATGGGGTTATAAATTTTGTAGCCTCTGGAGTCATAATCACCTTTACTTGTGCCTTTTGCTTAACAAGTAAACGAACCAAAAAAGCCGCTTTGTAAGCGGCTATTCCTGCAGTTACTCCAACGATTATTTTCTTATCATGAAAAAAAGTACTCATTGTAAACTAATATTTTAAATGTGGTAGTAAAGATTAAATTTCAGACTTTTCATCCTCACCAAGATTTTTATATTGAATCTTGTCTTCTATCCATTCTTGTACAGCTAGAGAATGAGGCTTCGGTAATTTTTCATAAAATTTAGAAACTTCAATTTGCTCTTTGTTTTCAAAAATTTCCTCTAGACTATCGTTAAAAGTAGCAAATTCGTCAAGTTTTCCAGTAAGCTCATCTTTTACATGAGAATTAATTTGATTTGCTCTTCTAGAAATTACAGCTATAGCCTCATAAATGTTATTTGTTTTAGCATCGATAATATTTTTATCAATAGTTGTTGTGCTTACAGGAGCTTTACTATTTTTTATGTCCATATAATGTAGG
>WTKB01000322.1:0-3537 GCA_011524575.1 Aquimarina sp. | reverse complement strand
AATGAGTTACAGTAGGCTTTTAAGATCTAATTTAGATAAGAAATTCTTTTGAAAAGATCATCAGAAATTTCTTCAGCTTTTTTCTTTAATTCTTGATCAATAGCATTTTCAAGGTATGAATTATTATACTCTTGTGCTACCATTAAACGTTCTTTAGTTAAATTCTCAAAACTATTAATAGCCAATAAATACGCTGATTCTTGTTTGTAATATAAGGCTTTTTCGTTAAAACTCGAACCTGGATAATTAATCATATAATTACTAAAAGCAGTTATTGCTGCTTTGTACATTTCTCTATGGTGGTAACGTTTAGCAATATTGTAATATTTTTCATCCAGTTTATACTGAAGTTTTGCAATACACTCGTTAGCCTCACTTACGAAAGTGCTTTCTGGATTTTCTTGAATAAATTCTTGCAATTTTTCCAAAGCACTTTGTGTTTCCTTTTGATCTAAACTCGAATTGGCTGAAAGCTCAAAAACACTTTTAGCTGCTTTAAACTGTGCCTCTGCTGATTTGGAACTATTGGGAAAAGCAGCGTAAAAACGACTCATTTTATAACCTGATGTTACAAAATCACCTAGTTGATAATAAGAGTCTGCTTCAAAAAACAAAGCACGTTCTGCTTCTGGACGCCCTCTGTATTTGGGAATAACCACACCAAGCAAACTAATTGCTTTTTTGTAATTTTCTTGTTTGTAATAATCTTGAGAAACACTAAATACTTTTGCAGTATCTTCGTCCTTTAAGAGTTTTTGATATTCATTACATGAAAATTGCAATAATGAAGTTCCTACTAATAAAAGTGATTTATATAATTTCATGTGACAAAATTACAGTAAACTTATTGAAATTAAGGATGGTTTATACCTATAAATTATGGATAACACCAATTAATATCTAAAATCACTATAATAAATCGTTTCTTATTCCTTTCTACGCTATTTGAAAAAAACACTTCAATTTATTGTATAACGATTTTAAAGACCAACTGAAATAACCATGTTGTACGGTATAATTTATTTTTTAATAGGTAGTATTAACTAATACCACTTAATAACTATTTGTTATAGTTACTTTATAAAATCTTGTATCGCTTGTTTTAAGCCAGTACTTGCTTCTACTAAAGGTAATCTTACAGTAGTGTTACAAATCTCTAATGCATTTAATGTTGCTTTAATACCAACAGGATTGCCTTCTGCAAAAGCATTATCAATGGCAGCTGTATATTTATATAGTGTATTATAAGCAGTTGTATTCTTTGCAGCTAAACCGTTATTTACAATACTAGAAAAAGCTTCTGGAAATGCCTGACCTACTACAGAAATCACACCATGTCCTCCTGCTGTAATCAAAGGTAGTGCTAATAAATCTTCTCCTGAAATTACAAGAAAGTCTTGAGGTACCGATTTAATTACTGCCAATACTTGAGAGAAATCTCCAGTAGCTTCTTTTATTCCTATGATATTTGGATGTAAAGCTAAATTTGCAGTAGTTTGTGCCTGCATATTCACACCTGTTCTTGAAGGCACATTATATAACAATACAGGAAGCGGACTATGATCTGCAATAGCTGTGTAGTGTGCTTCTATACCTTTTTGTGAAGGCTTTACATACATGGGCACTACGGATAGAACTGCTGTAAAAATAGAAGTATCTACTTGCTTAACTTGATTAATAATTTCTTGTGTGTTGTTTCCTCCAATACCAATTACCATAGGTATTTGCCCATTATTAACCTTGTTTATATGCGAAATAACCTGTTCTTTTTCTGAGTTAGAAAGCGTAGCGGTTTCTGCTGTAGTACCTAATACCACAAGATAGTCGACATTACCAGAGATACAATGTTTGACTAGTCGCGTAAGTCCTTCAAAGTCAATTTGACCATTTTCTAAAAAGGGAGTAACCAATGCTACACCTAGGCCTTTTAAATCTTGATTCATAGTAAATTTAATATTTTGAGGTATTTTTTAATTTCAGAAAGAAAAATATCAGGTTGATTAAAACCTATATTGATACATAAATTATTTTTAGTTGAGATCGTACTGTGGCACAATCCTATTTTAAATTTAGCTTTAGAAAGTGCTGCAATATAATTAAAACGTAAATTTTTCTCACTACAGAAGTTAATGAGTACATCATATGAAGTATTTGCAAAATCTGCAGCATCAGTATTGTGCTTCAAACCACCGCCCCATTTAATATCTTGTTTTTGAAGATAGATACAATTTGGGAGATCTTCGGTATAGCTGTTATCTAGAACAGGATCTAGTAATAAAACCTTACATTTAGAAGGATCCAATTTAAAAATTTTTAACGCATTTTTAACCATTTCTAAAGCGGCATCTTGCTCTAGGTCTGTAAGAATTGCTAGCGTACATACGCCCTTCAGACCTACCTGAAGTACAGGTTGATCCATAAGGGCGCTTAAATGTTTTTTAATAAACAGATTTTTTAAATCGTGTTTTTTAATCATCACAATTATTAAAAATGAATTACAAATTTAACGATTTTATAAAGGATGTCCATAATCTCAAAAAAAGAATCTCATAAAAAAACAGATTATCGATTATCGACACTATTATAACTACAAAACCATCCCTAGACTAAGTAAAAGAGCTATCCCAAAGGTAATCAGTGCTAATTTTTTAAGTTCAGGGTTAAAATCTACAAGTACTTTATTTCTAGCGACAAATACAAAATGTTTTCCTAATGGGAAAAGCAAAATAAGATACATCCAACCTTTATAACTTGGAGTTAACCCTAGCTTATATGAAAATAGAAATAAACACAGTATAGCTAAAACTAAGATAGTATGGTGGTAATATTTTGCTTTTTGACTACCTATTTTCACTACTAAAGTATTTTTATTCATCTTACGATCATTATCTATATCCCTCATATTATTTAGATTAAGCACACCTGTACTTAATAACCCCATAGCAATAGCCACAAGCCATAGCAATGGCTCTAATGTTTTTAAATATAAAAATGAACTCCCCATCACACTAACTCCACCAAAAAAAACAAATACAAAGACATCCCCAAAACCACTATACCCATAGGCTGATTTCCCAACTGTATATTTTATAGCAGCAACAAGAGCAGCAATTCCTAATAACACAAATAAAATAGCATTAGCATTAAAGCCTATATCTTTAAAAGATACATAAATAAGTACTATAATACTTAGCATTGTAAGACCAACGGTCCAGTAAATAGCTTTTTTAAGTTCTTGAACCCCTACTAAACCCGACTGCAACACTCTTTTAGGACCAATACGATCGGTATTATCTGTTCCTTTTACGCCATCACCATAATCATTAGCAAAATTTGAAAGGATTTGAAGCCCTAAGGTAGTAATTATACAACCTATAAAAATCGACCAATCAAAAGCATTTTTATACGCAGCATAAGCACTACCAACAAGTATCCCAGAAACCGACAAAGGTAAGGTACGAAGTCGTGCAGCTTGTAACCATATTTTTACTTTTGAATCATTCATAATTGACATTTAAAATCATTTCAAAGATTAAT
>WTKB01000218.1 GCA_011524575.1 Aquimarina sp. | reverse complement strand
TTAAGTTTTAAACATGATCTAAAAGCCTCTATTTTGAGCTTCTCGTACTTTTCTAAATAAATTAGAAGAATAAATAAAATCTGTTACCGCTTTATTGTCTGTTTTAAATACTTGAGATTTATCACCCTGCCATTCCAAATAGCCATTTTTCAGAAAAATAATTTTTTCTCCAATTTCCATTACAGAATTCATATCATGGGTATTGATAATGGTCGTAATATCGTATTCTTTAGTAAGCTCTTGAATAAGATTATCTATTACAATAGAAGTCTTAGGGTCAAGTCCAGAGTTTGGTTCATCACAAAATAAATATTT
Source organism: Aquimarina sp. (assembly GCA_011524575.1). Classification (GTDB taxonomy): domain Bacteria; phylum Bacteroidota; class Bacteroidia; order Flavobacteriales; family Flavobacteriaceae; genus Aquimarina. The sequence continues at coordinate 6,194 of WTKB01000218.1, read as the reverse complement.
GGGACGCGTAACTACTGCCCTTGCAATAGCTACTCTTTTTTGCATTCCTCCACTAATTTCTGAAGGTAATTTATGATGTGCTTGATCTAAATTAACTCTTTTCAAAATTTTCGCTACCCGATCTTCCATCTCGCTTTTGGATTGCTTTGTGAACATTTCTAAAGGAAACATGACATTTTCTTTAACCGTCATGGAGTCAAATAATGCACTTCCTTGAAAAACCATTCCCATTTGCATACGCAGGTCTCTTTTTTGTGAGATGTCTAAATCTCCATAAGCCTTACCATCATAACTTATGACTCCTTTATCCACATCGAAAAGTCCTAAAAGGCATTTTAAAAATACGGTTTTTCCACTCCCACTAGTACCAATAATTAAATTTGTTTTTGATTTTTCGAAATTTGTTGAAATCCCATTAAGTACGTGGTTATCTCCAAAACTTTTACGAATATCAGTTACTTCAATCATGGTTTTATTTTCAATATTAACTTAATAGGAGTTGTGTAGTAATATAATTGACAATTACAATAACTACTGTAGTCCACACAAAGGCAACAGTACTGGCTTTACCTACCTCTAAAGCACCTCCTTTCATATAAAACCCATGAAAAGAAGGTATAGTTGCTAAGAAAAAAGCAAAAATGTAAGTTTTTAAAAAAGAATACACCAAATGGAAAGGAATAAAATCTTCGGTAAGTCCGTTAATAAATTCAGCTTTTGACAAAAAACCTCCATATACACCTGCTGCAAAACCTCCAAATATCCCCACAAACATGGCTATAGCAATTATAAATGGATAAAAGAGCATAGCAATAATTTTAGGGAAAACAAGGTAATTTAAAGCATTGATCCCCATAATTTCTAACGCATCTATTTGTTCTGTGACACGCATAGTTCCAATACTCGATGTAATGTAAGACCCTACTTTTCCAGCCATAATTACAGAAATAAAAGTTGGAGCAAACTCCAGTATCATTGATTGCCTAGAGGCAAAACCAATAAGTTCTTTAGGAATTAAAGGACTAGACAAATTCAAAGCTGTTTGTATTGCAATTACAGCACCGATAAAAAAAGAAATAAACGTTACAATCCCTACTGAGCCTACTACAAGATCATCAATTTCTTTAAAGATGAGCTTTTTAAGTACACTTGCTTTAGTCATTCTAGTAAAGACCATTTTTATCATCAAAAAATAAGCGCCTATTTGGTGCAGATAACTCATATATAGTTGTTGTCTTTTTTTTTGTCTGGGGTTAAAGTTACTAAAAAGATTAGATATTGTTTACACCAATTATAATTTGAAATTACTGTAATACCAATTATAATTTCAAATTATAATTGGTACTATTGTTGTTAAATAAAAAAATATGAGATGAGAGCTTGTTTAAAGGGAATACAAACTGTAATTCAAAAGTTTAAGCTTTTGGTTTTCTTTTAAATGATGTGCATATCGAGATATGTAAATCCTTTTATAGTGATTCAAGTTCTTAAAATTTTGGATTACAGAAAGTAGTGCCTTTAAACAAGCTCTAAGCTACACTTCGTTGAAAAAGTGACTTTTTTAATAGTTTATGTCTTATTTTTGTGAAAATTAGTATTTTTTAAATGTAGGAGATTTGGGTTATTGTATGAAAACCCTTACTTAACTTTACTTTATAATATGTATGGCAGGTGTCGAAAAAAGAACCCCTTGGATAAGACTTATTCGGTTACTTAAACTTGATAAAAAAGATATTTTACACATATTCTATTATGCCATCTTTGATGGTTTGGTAGCACTATCACTACCTCTTGGTGTACAGGCTATTATTAATCTTATACAAGGAGCACAAGTGACTTCCTCTTGGTTTCTTTTGGTGATATTAGTAACTTTAGGTGTTGGTTTTCAGGGAGTTTTACAAATCATGCAAAAGCGTATTTTAGAAAATATGCAACAAAAGATTTTTATTAGATCATCTTTTGAGTTTGTATATAGATTTCCCAAAATAAGTATTGAAGAACTTCGAAATTATTATCCTCCAGAGCTTGCTAATAGATTTTTTGATACATTAACTATTCAAAAATCACTTTCAAAAATCTTAATTGATTTCCCTGCTGCTGTACTTCAAATTGTATTTGGGCTATTACTTCTTAGTTTCTACCATTCCTTTTTTATCTTTTTTGGAGTGTTATTAATTGTTCTTATAGTAGTTGTTTTTAAATACACAGCAAGACGTGGATTGGAAACCAGCCTTAAAGAATCTAAAGCCAAATATAAAGTAGCACATTGGATACAAGAAATAGCACGTTCTCTTTTGAGCTTTAAAATTGCTGAATATTCAGAGCTTGCCATGCAAAAAAATGATACTTATACACAAGAATATTTAGATGCTAGAGAAGCTCACTTCAAAATATTGATGCAACAATTTATGAAACTAGTGGGTTTCAAAATATTAGTTACGGCTAGTTTACTGATTATTGGAGGATTATTAGTACTTAATCAACAGATGAATATTGGGCAATTTGTCGCTGCTGAAATTATTATTCTTTTAGTGATAAATTCGGTAACTAAGGTAATTATGGGCTTAGAATCCTATTATGACGTACTTACTTCTATTGAAAAAATAGGTCATGTCGTGGATATGAAGTTAGATTTTAAAGCGACAGGAAGTTTGCCTTTTCGAAAAGAAAATCAATCTTTAGTTTTAGAGTTAGATGAACTTACTTATGCCTGTTTTGGTAAAAATATTGTAGATTCTCTAACTTTAAAAATTACTCAAGGAGACCGTATTTTAATTAAAGGATCTACAGGTGCTGGACGCTCTACCCTATTAAAGTTGATTTCTGGAGTTTTAGTACCAACATCAGGAACGCTTTATGTAAATGAGACTCCGATGTCGTCATTAAACCTATCTGAGTATCACAATCATATAGGAATGATGTTTCCTGGACAATCACCTTTTGAAGGAACTATTTTAAACAACATTACTCTTGGCGAACAGATTCCTGAAGAACAAGTGTATTGGGCACTTAAAAGTACAGGGCTTTTAAGTTATATAAAAAGACAACCTTATGGATTACAGACTATGATTCAGTCTGAGGGATTACATATCCCTTACACAATCTCTAATAGAATACTACTCGCAAGAGCCATAGTTAAAAAACCTAAAATTTTATTACTTAAAGATCCTGTAGATCTTTTTGAGCCTGATGAAGCACGACAAATTATAAAGTTTCTTTGTGATAAGAAACACCCTTGGGCATTAGTGAGTGCTAGTAGAAGTAGTTTATGGGATACGTATTGTAATAAAACTTTAACATTACACCAAGGGAAATTGGTTGATTAATTCATTTAAAGACACACATTAGATGTTAAATATATCAAAGAACAAGATTAACAAGTCTTTAGATTTAAGTAAATACAAATCATTCCAAAAGGCATGTAGCACTACACATTATAAGTACTTTAACCGAATGTTAATGGTGTTTTCCGTGTTTTTATTGGTATTTCTTTTTCTTCCATGGACTCAAAATGTAAGTGGTAGTGGTTATGTAACTACCTTAAAGCCTAATCAGCGCCCACAAACTATTCAGTCTCAGATTGCAGGGCGTATCGAAAAATGGTATGTTCAAGAAGGTGATTTTGTAAATAAAGGAGATACTATTTTACATCTCTCTGAAATTAAATCTGCGTATTTAGACCCTCAATTAGTTACTCGTACAAATAACCAAGCACTGTCTAAGATAAATTCCATGGCAGCTTATACCGATAAAATTCAATCTCTAAAAAATCAGGTAAAGGCACTTAGACAAGAACAAAACATCAAACAAAAACAGCTTCTAAATAAATTTACTCAAACACAACTTAAAAAGGTTAGTGATAGTATGCAGGTTGTTGCCAGTACTAATAATTACGAAATAGCTAATCTTCAATTTAAACGGGCAGAACAACTCGAACAACAGGGTTTAAAAGCAAGAAAGGATGTTGAAGAAAAATCTTTAAAAAAGGAACAAACACGCTCAAAGTTAACTGCTGCTCAAAATAAGTTTTTAATAACTAAAAATCTATTAGAGAATTTACAATTGGAATCCAACCGTTTGAATGCTTATTATACAGATAAAATTTCTAAGTCAGAAAGTGATCGTTATTCGGCGGAGTCTGCAAAGTATCAAGCAGAAGCTGAGGTAGCTAAGCTTCAAAATCAGTCTTCTAATTACCAGATTCGTAATGCTATGTATTTTATTAAAGCCCCACAATCAGGGTATATTAATAAAACTCTTGTGGGAGGAATAGGTGAAAATATTAAAGATGGGCAACCGATTATTAATATTATGCCAGCTAGTTATGATTTGGCTGTAGAAACTTATATTGCCCCTATCGATATTCCTTTAATTTACAAAGGTGTAGGTGTGCGTGTTCGTTTTGACGGATGGCCTGCTATTTTCTTTAGTGGATGGCCGAGTGCATCTTATGGTACTTTTGCAGGTAAAGTAGTTGCTATAGAAAATTATATTAGTAAAAATGGGAAATTTCGAATATTAATAGCCCCTGATCCTAGCCAAGAAGAATGGCCTAAACAATTACATCCAGGCTCAGGTGCAAAAACTATTGCTCTTTTACAAGATGTACCGATGTGGTATGAATTTTGGCGTCAACTTAACGGTTTTCCTCCAAATTATTATACTCCACAAAGCAAAAAGTTATCCTCCGATAATAAAGACAACAAAGCTAAAAAATAAGAGTTATTATCTTCTCTTAATGATTGTTTTAATTAGTACTTTTTTTTAACGCCTTTATTTACAATGCGGTATTTAATATATATTTATAGCTTATTTTTTTCTTTCCTTTCTGTATGGGCACAAACGCCACCTACTAGCCAAACCAATTCAATAGATTTAGAATCTGCCACAATATCTTTGAGTTTTAAAAACTACTTAGACTTCGTAAAAACTTTTCACCCAGTAGCTAAACAAGCTGATTTACAAATTAGTAAAGCAGATACCTATCTTTTAAAAGCAAAGGGAGGTATTGATCCTAAACTAGAAATTGATTTTAACCAGAAAAAATTTAAGGATAAATCGTATTATAAAATTCTAAACTCTAAATTTAAAATTCCTACATGGTATGGTGTAAATTTTAAAGCTGGTTTTGAAAACAATGATGGATATTACCTTGACCCAAGCCTTACTGTGCCAGATAGTGGGTTATTAGCCACAGGAGTTGAGCTTGATTTAGGTAGAGGTACTTTAATTAATCCTCGAATAATTGCTCTTAAGCAAGCTCGTATCTATCAAAAAGAAACAACACAAAAACAACAATTACAAATTAGTGAATTGCTTTATAAAGCCAGTACAGCTTATGCAGAGTGGTTTAAAAATCATCAAAAGTATATTTTAATTCAAAAATTTATTAAAAATAATAAGCAACGTTTTATTCGAATTAAACAAGGATACCAAGCAGGGCAATATGCAGCTATAGATACTTTGGAGGCATTTGTTAACTTACAGAAAAACACATTACGTTTACAAGATGCTACTTTAAATGTTCAAAAGGCAAGGTTAAAAACCTCTAATTATTTATGGATTAGCAACGAACTGCCATTAGAGATTAAAGCGACTACCGCTCCAGAAGCCCTATCAAAAGTAGAAATCCAGTCTTTATATGAAGAAATTTCTTTAAAGCAAAACTTAGAACTTAACAACCATCCTAAACTCAAAGCTTTTGATTTTAAAATACAAGGCTTGAATTTACAACAACGGTTACATCGAAATAATTTATTGCCTAAAATTAATCTAAGCTATTCTTGGATTCAAGAGTTGACAAAGCCTTATCAAAATGAATTAAACACTAATTATAAATTCGGTGTAGGTTTTTATACGAGCTTGTTTTTACGTAAAGAACGTGCTTCACTTAAGCTCACAAAGTTAAAAGTGCAAGAAACACAATGGGAGGCATTAGACCTAAAAAACACATTAAAAAATAAACTTACTGCAAGCAAAACACAGATAAAATCTTATGACGACCAGTGGCTCTTAGCAGGAGATATGAGTACCAACTTTGGACGGATGTTACAGGCAGAAAAAATAAAGTTTGAGGCAGGTGAAAGTTCTTTGTTTTATGTAGATGTACGAGAATCTAAATTTTTAGAGGCACAAATCAAACAAAATGAATTACTCTTTAAATTTTGGAAAGCTCATGCACAGTATATTAAAAA
>WTKB01000082.1:4186-6575 GCA_011524575.1 Aquimarina sp. | reverse complement strand
ATTAGAGTTTTAAAAGCACTACAAAGGTAAGAAATACACTTTATTAATTCATTTACAAAATGCCACTTTATAAAACGTTATCCCTAAATAATTCTACAACTCTTCTTATTTGGAAAGTTTCAGAGACAGAAGAAGAACTTTCTAAAGGATTGACTTTGAGTTATTTTGATAAGGATAAACTTAAAAAACTCAAAAGAAAAGAACACCGTAAAAGCTTTTGGGCAGTAAGGCAACTACTTAAACACCTAAAAATTACTGAAAACGATTTCTATTACACTTCAAAAGGAAAGCCTGTATTATGTAACAACAAGCACCTGTCTATTTCACATACGAAAAACTATGTTGCAGTTATTGTCAGTGACCGACCTATTGGAGTTGATGTCGAACATCAATCTGATAAATTGAACCTTGTGGCTAAAAAATATTTAAATATGAAGGAAAATATGTATTTAAGTAGTACACAAAATATATTAGCTTCTCTGAGTGTTATTTGGGGGGTTAAAGAAGCAGTGTTTAAAATATACGGCGGATTAATTCCTTTAAGTTTTAAAAATGATATACAGGTATATCCATTTACATGGAAGAAACAAGGGCAAACACAAGTTAAGGTATGTGTAGATGCATCTTCCGAAGTTATTTACCCTGTACTTTTTTTTGAAGTTGCGCTTGGAGTCACCTGTGTAGTTGTAGGTGAGAGCTTATTTAAAAATAGTTAATAATTTTATGTTGAATATTTCAGATAACGACATCGAACAAATAAATGCTAAAGGGCTTACTGTTGAAAGTGTATTGCAACAAGTAAGAACTTTTGAAGACGGAATTCCATATGTTTCTCTTAGGAATCCAGCAAGTGAAGGTTTAGGTATTGTTAAGTTTTCTACAGATGAACTTTTAGCACTTCAAAAGGTGTATGACGCACATTTATCTGATTTAGATGTGGTTAAGTTTGTTCCGGCTTCTGGTGCTGCTACTCGAATGTTTAAAGAATTCTTTAAATTTCTGGAACATTATGATTTTACAAAAGAGAGTTTAAATTCTTATCTGAATTATGAGAAAGCTGTAACTATAAGGTATTTTATAATTGGAATGGAAAAACTTCCATTTTATAAAGAAGTTTTGGAAGTGACTAAAGCAAAATTTCCAAAGTTCGACCATCTTTCCGAGGGGGAACAGATTTATGCTTTTGTTAAAACAATGCTTAAAAATCATGGAGGACTTAACTTTGGAGTCTATCCCAAAGGTTTGCTCCCTTTTCATAAGTATAAAGATACTATTAAGACTGCTTTTGAAGAGCATTTACACGAATCTTCAAATTATGCAAGTGTCAACGGGAAAGCAAAGTTACACTTTACAGTTTCTAAAACCCATTTAGAAAAGTTTGAACAAGAGTTTAAACGTATTCAAAAAGGAGCAGAAAAGGAAACAAAAACAACTTTTGAGATTACGTATTCTTTTCAGAAACAAAATACAGATACTATTGCGGTAGATTTAAACAATCAACCTTACCGTACTTCAGATGGACGTTTGCTTTTTAGACCAGGTGGTCATGGGGCACTTATTGATAACTTAAATACCATTAAAGCGGATGTTGTTTTTATTAAAAATATTGACAATGTAGTGGTTCAAAAATATCAAGATGAACTTACAATTTACAAAAAAGCTTTAGCAGGAAAGCTTATTGCGGTGCAAGGTCAGGTTTTTTCAATATTGAAAGCATTAGAAAAAGAACTCCCAGATCCTGAAGAACTTCAAGAAATTAGTCAATTTATGACTCGTGATCTAAATATTGTAATGCCTGTTGATTTTCATAAGTTTTCTGATGTTTATAAAAGAGAATATTTATTAGAAGCTTTAGATCGACCTATTAGGGTTTGCGGAATGGTAGTTAATGAAGGAGAGCCTGGTGGTGGTCCTTTTTGGATTAAAAATGATAAAGGGCGTTTGCAGTTGCAAATTATTGAAAGTCCTCAAGTTAATATTTCAGATCCTATTCAGAAAAATATTTTTGAAGCTGCAAGTTATTTTAATCCTGTGGATTTGGTCTGTGGTATGAAGAATTATAAAGGAGAGAGTTTTGACCTCAGTAAATTTGTAAATCCAAAAATGGCATTTATCAGTAAAAAAACAGTACATGGAAATACTATTAAAGCTTTAGAGCTTCCAGGACTTTGGAATGGGGCTATGGCAGAATGGATTAGTGTTTTTGTTCAAGTACCTTTAACCACTTTTAATCCCGTAAAAACAGTAAATGATTTATTGAAGTCTGCACATCAAACAAGAATGTTTTAATTTTTTTTCGTTAAATTGTATTAAACCCTGTATTTTGTGTATTTTAGCGATTATAAAAAGGGGTTTATTGTTTTTAATTCTGAATGTTAAATTGTTTTAG
>WTKB01000082.1:0-4086 GCA_011524575.1 Aquimarina sp. | reverse complement strand
TTAAAAATCTATTATAATTTTATGATGAAAAAACTACTATCTCAAATTTTTGCAATAACAATTTTATTTGGAGGCAATGGGTTATTGAATGCACAAACTATGCAAAAGTGTGCTACTGATATGGTACTAGATAAGTTTCAAAAGCAGCATCCAAAAATCTATAAGACTTCTAAGTCTCGGAATGAGAAATTTACAGGCATTTATAAAAAAATACAAAATAATAGTTCCTACAAAATAAAGAATACTACGATCACTGTTCCTGTAGTCATACATGTGATCCATAATGGAGAACCCGTAGGTACTTACCCAAATATGAGTGATGTACAGTTAGTTTCAGGTATTGAATATTTAAATCACGCTTTTCAAAACACCGATAGATTTGCTGACACTGATTTTTATAACAATCCGATGAATATAGAGTTTGTGTTGGCTCAAGTGAGTCCTGATGGTACGGCTAGTACAGGTATTGAACGTCATGATGTCTCTTCAAAATCTTACGGAGCGGATTATAATGCAGACGGATTAAAACTATCTAGTGCAGGTGCAGACTTAGAATTACTGTTTAATGATTATTATTGGAGTCCTCAAGATTACATGAATATTTGGCTGGTAAAAGAAATAGACGGTGTAGATACCAGTACAGGTCAGGGTGGTATATTAGGTTTTGCAACTTTACCAAATGGTGCTGTTGGAGCAGAAGATGGTCTTGTGTGTCAAGCACGTGCTTTTGGCTTTTATGAAAATTACAATTCATCTAATCCTCCTGCAGGTTTTGATTTTGGTCGATTTTCAAGTAGTGAAAATGGAACAGCACACCATGAGGTAGGGCATTATTTAAATTTGCTCCATACTTTTGAGGGTGATCAAAGCGGAGGAGCTTGTCCTTCTGGAGTTGTTGAGATAGGGGTTAATGATGATGGTTGTGATGATATTCCTAGACATATACGCTCCTTTGGTTGTCCAAGTTATAGTGCTACAGGAAATTCCTGTACGGGTGGTTCTAATGAATATATTCATAATTTTATGGATTATACAGATGATCCTTGTTATCAAGGATTTTCTGCAGATCAAAAAACTCGTTGTGAAGCAACTTTAGCTGGTCCAAGAAGAGCTTTTATCACCTCTATTGGTGCACAAGCACCTACAGGAACTTATCCTGTTTCTGTTAGTGCTACAGTTAATCAGCCTGATTATCAATTAGGTATTACAAAAGTGAGTCTTAATGGTATGGAGTTTGAATCAGAAGCATCTTTATTTGATGGAGGGTATTTAAATCGTGTTGCTTCACAACCTACAATATCACTTGCATCAGAAACAGACTATACGCTAGAAATTACTGTTGGTTACGCAGGTGATGACAATACCTATGGAGAACTTGTAAACGCATATATCGACTACAATAATAATGGGGTTTTTGAAACATCAGAACTTATTTACCAAACTATGCCAAGACAAGGTAAAGTTAACGGAGATACCTTTACTACGAATTTTACAACACCATCTTCGTCAGAATTTGTTGCAGATACTCGTCTAAGAATGCGTATAATTTCTGCTTTTGATGATTGGCAGACTCCAATTACTTCGACTACTTCCACAACTTATGGTCAGATTGAAGATTATGCAGTTATTATTGATGAAACGTCACTTTCTACAGGAAGTATAGATTTAAATACTTCAGTTAATAATGCTACTAAATTTAGTTTATATCCTAATCCTTGTGATGATTTATTGACAATTACAGGAGTTAACGATGCTGCTAAGTTTGCTATTTATACTACTAATGGAGATCTTGTGTTATCTGGTGTGGTTTCTAGTAAAGAATATACAATAGATGTAAAATCCTTATCGAGTGGGTTGTATTTTATAACTTTTGATAGTAATAAGCAAACTTTAAAATTGGTTAAAAATTAATAATCAATTTTAAACAAGCTCTTAATAGCTGAAATAAATTTTAAATTATTTCAGCTATTAGAGCTATAAAAAAACCAAAGATAGGTACTGCTTCTATCCAGAAACTGCAATAATATTTAGGTGTGTTTTTAGGCATACACAGAACTAATATACTTGTGAGTATAAAAATACTCCAGATACCGTATTGATATCCTTTTTCAAATAAAAGAGCATTGCTAGGGATTTGTAAGGCACAAAAGCAAAATCCAGTTAAGAGAATCATACATAGGATTTTTGATTTTTGAACACCTAGTATTTTTGGGATCGTTTGTAAATAATAAGGATCATGTTCCATGTCTCTAATATCAAAAGGGATAATAAGAGCAATAATCAGTAAAATGATTGCACTATATTGATATATAAAAAGCTCAGTGAAATGAATAGTATAATGTATCCATTGAGTAAGTACTATGGCATTTGCCCAACAAATAGCTACAATAAAACTTTTAAGAGCCCCTTGTTCTCTCCAGTTTTTACCATTTTTGTTAGGAATAATATATCCAATAGTCCCTATTAAATTAATTACAAACACAAACAAGGTACGAATAGGAAGTTTAAAAAGCCCAAGTAGTAGTATAATAAATAGTGAAATATGGAAGAGTTTTTCAGTAGGTGTGTTCTTTTTTAGTTGTAATATTCCTTTAGTGAAATTGTAACCCAAAACACAAGATAAAAACAGACTGATTAGAAGTTCAAAATTTTCATAATTATTAGCTGTTTTTAGCGATATTTTCATGGAGAATAATTGTACTAACGAAATAAGAGCAAATCCCACATGAAAACTTAACTGTATGTATTTTGAAAAGATAGTTGATAGTGACATACTTACTAGCGATGGGATTAGAGCATTAATATTTTATAAATTAATTTATAAACTATACAGGGTTTTTTAGTTCTATAAAGTCAAAGTCAATAAGGTTTTGTAAATTCGCATGCAGTTCAAAGTATTTTTTCATATTTCAAAAGATAAAAATCCCCACTTGTGAGTATTAAAATAACAGGATTAGGAAGTTATATTCCTAAGAGAAACGTCAAAAATACTGATTTTGAAAATCATGAATTTCTTAATCAGGATGGTTCTGTATTTAAACATAATAATGCAATTATTGTAAAAAAGTTTAAAGCAATTACGGGCATTGAACAACGTAAGTATGTGCAAGAAGGGGTGACAAGTACTGATATTGCTTTCTGGTCAGCAGAAAAAGCAATATCAGATGCAGGTATTGAACCCGAAACTTTAGATTATATTATTGTAGCTCATAATTTTGGGGAGGTAAGGGATAATTGCAACCAAACAGATATTATTCCAAGTATTGCATCACGAGTAAAAAATAAGTTACGTATTAAAAATAATAATTGCGTGGCTTATGATTTAATATTTGGATGTCCAGGTTGGGTAGAAGCTGTGATTCATGCTCGTGCATTTATGCTTGCAGGTATGGCAAAAAGGTGTTTAGTTATAGGTACAGAAACCCTTTCAAAAGTAGTTGATCCTCATGATAGAGACTCTATGATTTATGCAGATGGCGCAGGAGCTGCTATTATAGAAAAAACACCAGATGATATTCCTGGAGGTATTTTTTCTTGTAAAACAGCAAGTTTTACTTTTGATGAATCGGCGTTTATTTTTAATGGCAAGAGTTATAATCCTAATACGGATAATGAAGCACTTTATATTAAAATGTATGGGCGTAAAATATATGAATTTGCCCTTACACAAGTGCCATTAGCGATGAAAGCTTGTTTAGATGAAAGCCCTTTTGAAATTGATCAGGTTTCAAAAATTTTAATTCATCAAGCCAATGAAAAAATGGATGAGGCTATCGTAAAACGTTTTTATGGACTTTATGATAAAGAAATGCCAGAGGGTTGTATGCCAATGTCCATCACAGATTTAGGAAATAGTAGTGTAGCTACAGTACCCACTTTATATGATTTAATTGTTAAAAATCAATTACCACCACATCGTATTGAAAAAGGGGATGTACTAATTCTTGCTAGCGTAGGTGCTGGCATGAATATTAATGCAATTGTATATCAGCACTAGAAAATACTTTTGTTTTGATTGCTTTTTCTGTATATTAACAGAATAACGAATTTAAAGTCTATTTTTTATTGCCATGAAAGTTACCATTA
>WTKB01000100.1 GCA_011524575.1 Aquimarina sp. | reverse complement strand
AGTTCATAAACAAAAATAGAAAGTAATTCCAAAAGAATTACTTTCTATTTTTGTTTGCTAGTGTGGCTATTTTTTCACTGGTTAAACTGATAGCACTAATTAATAAAACACAGATTCCAGATAAAATACCAATAAAAGGAAGTTTATTTGTAGAAGTGAATAATACTTCAAAATCTAGTTGAGTGCTATTAAATACAAGTAAAGCTATAGCAAATACAATCAAAGTATATACAAAATATTTCATAACTAATTGAAGTCTTTTTTTAGACAAAGATAATTATACAGATTGAAACTTTAAATTTTTAAAGTAATTCATTCTGTGTTATTTATTAAATATATTCTGATGCTATTTTGCGTAACAGTGTTTGTATGAATACTATTTTTTTATAGATATATTTTAATTTCTATTATTTTAAAGTGATATGTTTCAAATTGAGAAGACCTTAGTTTCAGAAGACCTTATTGAAAAAGAATTTGTTTGTAATCTTTCTAGTTGTAAAGGGGTATGTTGTGTTTCTGGTGAAGGAGGTGCCCCGCTTTTAGAAGATGAACTTCCTATTTTAGAAGAGATTTTACCAAAGGTGCTGCCTTATTTATCCGAGGAATCAAAGCAGGTATTAGAAAATCAAGGTGCTTGGGTAAAAGTAGCCAATGAGGCATTGGAAACTCCTATGTTTCCAAATGCGGGGGCTTGTGCGTATTTAATGCCACCTACTTCAGAAAATGGAGGTATTTCTAAGTGTGGTATTGAAAAAGCGTATGAAGATGGAGTGATTTCCTGGAAAAAGCCTGTTTCCTGTCATTTGTATCCTGTAAGAGTGCAGGATTACTCCGAGTTTTCTGCAGTAAATTACCATAAATGGGATATTTGTAATAGTGCTTGTTCTCTTGGTGCTTCTTTAAAAGTACCTGTTTATAAGTTTGTGAAGGAAGCACTAATACGAAGATTTGGTGAAGATTGGTATAAAGAATTAGAGCAAGTAGCAACTAATTTTTAAAATCACTGAAATATGTTTTTTGGGAAAATATACAAATTTATCATTAGCTATTTATTTTCTATCTAGAAAATTTATTAACGGGGGTTGTTGAAAACTTATTTTTTCATAATTTTCAAAATTAAGTTACTTTTTTCAGATCTTTGAAGCATTGTTTTAATTGCAACACACACTAAAAAATATTCTGTTTATGAGTGCTTTAGTAGAACCTATTCTTAAAGAAAACCCTAATAGATTTGTTATATTTCCTATTCAACATCACGATATTTGGGATTGGTATAAAAAAATGGAAGCCTGCTTTTGGACAGCAGAGGAAATTGATTTACAACAAGATATTACTGACTGGACTACCAAGTTAAATGATGATGAGCGTTATTTTGTAAAGCACATATTAGCTTTTTTTGCAGCTTCAGATGGTATTGTTAATAATAATATCGGTGAGAATTTTGTCAATGAGGTACAGTACCCAGAGGCAATGTTTGTCTATACGTTTCAAATGATGATTGAAAATATTCATTCAGAAACCTATTCGTTGCTCATAGATACTTATGTGAAAAATGAACAGGAAAAGGATAAACTTTTTAGAGCTATTGAAGAATTTCCTGCCATTAAGAAAAAAGCTGTTTGGGCTCTTAATTGGGTAAAGTCAACATCCTTTGCAGAGCGATTGATTGCTTTTGCTGCTGTGGAAGGTATCTTTTTTTCAGGGGCATTCTGTGCTATTTTTTGGTTAAAGAAAAGAGGTTTAATGCCAGGGCTTACTTTTTCTAATGAGCTTATCTCTAGGGATGAAGGTATGCACACAGAGTTTGCAGTACATTTACATAATCACCATCTTATTGAAAAAGTGTCAGCGTCTCGTATTCGGGAAATTATTTTAGGAGCCTTAGAAGTAGAAAAGATTTTTATAACAGAATCTTTACCAGTAAGTCTTATAGGTATGAATGCAAAGCTCATGACTCAGTACCTAGAGTTTGTAACAGATAGATTACTTTCAGAGCTGGGTTGTAGTAAAGAATTTAATGTTTCTAATCCTTTTGATTTCATGGATATGATTTCTTTACAAGGAAAAACAAATTTCTTCGAGAAACGAGTTTCTGAATATCAAAAAGCAGGAGTAATGCACAATGATGGAGAAAGTGATAAAATTAGCTTTGATGCTGATTTTTAGGAGTGCTTCATTTTTTTGTAGTTAAGAAATAAGGTGTTTTCCAGTAATAGAATCATATTTTAAAGTGATTCAAACTTTTTAGCTTAATAAAAAAGCTTGAATCACTTGTAGCATTTTTATTTTTAGAAATGTATCAAACAAGTTTTAATAGTTTATTTTGACTTGTGGAATTTTGTGTTTAAAAGTATTTCAATATATATGTTTGTAGTAAAAAGAGATGGGCGTCAAGAGCCTATGATGTTTGATAAAATTACGGCACGTGTACGCCAAATGTGTTATGGTCTAAATGATTTAGTAGATCCTGTGCGAGTGGCTATGCGAGTAATTGAAGGTTTGTATGACGGAGTTACTACTAGTGAATTAGATAATCTTGCAGCAGAAATTTCTGCAACTATGACTGTTTCTCATCCAGATTATGCCAAGCTTGCTGCACGTATTTCGGTATCAAATTTACATAAAAACACCAAAAAGAGTTTTTCAGATACGATTAAGGATCTTTACGAATACGTTAACCCAAGAACAGGGAAATCAGCAGCACTTATTGCTGATGATGTTTACAAAATTATTCAGGATAACCAAGATAAACTCGATTCTACTATAATATACAATCGTGATTTTAGCTATGATTATTTTGGTTTTAAGACTCTAGAGCGTTCTTATTTGTTAAAAATCAATGGGGAAATTGCGGAGCGTCCACAACATATGCTCATGCGAGTTTCTATTGGTATACACTTGGATGATATTGATGCTGCCATAGAGACCTATGAGCTGATGTCTAAAAAGTATTTTACCCATGCAACACCAACACTTTTCAATTCAGGAACCCCAAAACCTCAAATGTCTTCTTGTTTTTTACTTACAATGCAAGATGATAGTATCGAGGGGATTTATGATACGTTAAAGCAAACAGCTAAAATTTCACAATCTGCAGGAGGTATTGGACTATCTATTCATAATATAAGAGCTACAGGGGCATATATCTCAGGTACTAATGGAACCTCTAATGGAATAGTTCCTATGCTTCGTGTATATAACGACACGGCAAGATATGTCGATCAAGGAGGTGGAAAACGTAAAGGTTCATTTGCTATTTACATAGAGCCTTGGCATGCAGATATTTTCGATTTCTTAGAGTTACGTAAAAATCACGGAAAGGAAGAAATGCGTGCTCGTGATTTATTTTATGCACTTTGGATTCCAGATCTTTTTATGAAAAGAGTAGAGCAAGATGCCGATTGGACGCTTATGTGTCCTAACGAATGTCCTGGTTTATTTGATGTACACAGCGAAGAATTTGAAAGCTTATATACGCAATATGAAGCTCAAAATAAAGGGCGAAAAAAGGTGAAAGCACGTGAAATTTGGGAAAAGATCTTGGAGTCTCAAATTGAAACAGGAACTCCTTATATGCTTTATAAAGATGCTGCAAATCGTAAGTCTAATCAAAAAAATCTAGGAACAATTCGTTCTTCTAATCTCTGTACAGAGATTATGGAATATACGAGTCCAGACGAAGTAGCAGTGTGTAATTTAGCATCCATAGCTCTTCCAAAATTTGTTAAGGATGGAGCTTTTGATCATAAAGAATTATACAATGTAACTCAAAGAGTTACTAGGAATTTAAATAAAGTTATTGATCGGAATTACTACCCAATAAAAGAGGCTGAAAATTCTAATTTAAGACACCGTCCAGTAGGTTTAGGAGTACAAGGTCTTGCGGATACGTTTATTAAATTGCGATTGCCTTTTACTTCTGATGAGGCTAAAGTTTTGAATAAAGATATTTTTGAAACTATTTATTTTGCTGCTTTAACTACTTCTTTGGAAATGGCAAAAGAAGAGGGGGTTTATTCTAGTTATGAGGGATCTCCTATTTCTAAAGGTGAATTTCAGTATAATCTTTGGGGAATTAATGACGAGGATCTCAGTGGACGCTGGAACTGGACAGCTTTACGAGAGCAAATAAAAGTGCATGGAGTACGTAATTCTTTATTAATCGCTCCAATGCCTACAGCATCTACCTCTCAAATTTTAGGAAATAATGAGGCTTTTGAGCCTTATACCAGTAATATTTATACCAGACGTGTGCTTTCAGGAGAGTTCATAGTAGTTAATAAACACTTATTACATGATTTAGTGGCTTTGGGGCTTTGGAGTGACGAGTTAAAGGATATGATTATGCGTGCCAATGGTTCTATCCAAAATATAACAGGTATACCACAAGAATTAAAAGATCTGTATAAAACAGTTTGGGAAATGTCTATGAAAGATATTATAGATATGTCTAGAGATCGAGGTTTCTTCATTGACCAATCACAATCCTTAAATTTATTTATGGAAGGGGCTACCATGTCCAAACTTACATCTATGCACTTCTATGCTTGGAAAAGTGGCTTAAAAACAGGAATGTATTATTTAAGAACAAAATCGGCAGTAGATGCCATTAAGTTTACTTTGAAAACGCAAAATGATAAGGTAAGCCCAGCACAGTTATCTATTGATTCTTCAATGCCTACTTCAAAAAAAGTACCTACGTCACAGTTACATCAGGAAAGTAGTTTGTCACCACAAGAATTACGTAATATTATCGCTCAAAGTAAATCGGCAGAAGGTGATGATTGTTTAATGTGTGGATCGTAGTCGTAGAATATATTATATTCATTATAAGAAAATTCGGGTGCTTCTTTGTTTGAGAAGTGCTCGTATTTTTCTGATTTACAGGTTTTTGTTATGTTGAAAGTGTTATTTTTGTGGTGAAATACATGAATTTTGTTCCAAACAAATATAGAACTATGTGCCACCTCACTCTTCAAAACCAAAAAATACTCCTTTTTATTACGCTGCTCATTGGCATGGTAAAAACAGCCCAAGCACAAACCCCTATTGGTGAACTCTACGATATAAACGGTATGCCTTTTCATGGGTATTATGACCCTCTTATATATTCGCCTAAAAAGAAAATTGTTTTTGTTTTTGATGCCGATAATTTTGAAAAAGGTTATTATTACACTTCTTTAGGCAAAAAAGTAGAAGGGGAAATTAAACTCAAAGAGCGTAAAATAATTTTTAGAAAAAACAAGAAAGAAATTCGAGATAAAATCAGACCAGAAGAGGTAAAACAGTTTGTAATTGGAGTAGATTCGTTTTTCACCATCTCTAAATTTAAGTACAAAGGGAATTTGAAAAAAAAACCTACTTATGTACAGTATATAACTCACTTCAATAAACATACAGTGGTAAAGTATTCTGATTTTTTAGGAGGTGATATTAGTGAATCGTATTTGATAAAAGCAGATAGTTCTGATGTATGGGAAGCTTTTTCAAGATTTAATTTTACGGAGAAAGCTACTGCACATTTTCAGCATATTACTTACTTACACAACGATATTAAATATAAAAGGAAAAAGCTGAGTGATATACGTTCGATTGTCAAACTAGCCGATTACCAAGAAAAATACGAAAACAACCAAGCTATTTATTACAATCAGTATTTGAAGGAAGTTCGAGATTCTAAGGAATCTAGGTATACCGCAGCTATCACCAACAAAACAGACTCTATTTTTACGTTTGATTACTACAAAGGAAACCAGAAATTGTATAAAGTACGGTATTCTTCGTTTTCGCCCAATGTCAAGCACGGTGACTTTGTGGCATACTACCCTACTGGAAAGCCTAGGTTAGAGATAAGCTTTAATAAAAATAAACCAAAGCGTGTTAAAATATACTTAGAAAATGGAGAGCTTAAAAGTGATTATTTGTACAAGGAAGAGAAGAAAAAAACTATAGACGGTATTAAAATAATACCACATTTGAACTACGTAAGAGTGAATGATTCATTAGGGAAACTCATATTTACGGGTAAAGCTAAAGCTTCGGTTACTTATCCAGATGCCCCTAATAATACGATGATTACTACAAATTATACAAATAAAGAGGTGTCGGGTGTGTATAGGTTAAAAGGAACAGATTCTATTTTTCAAAGGGTAAAAGATGATCCAAAATTAGTATTAAAAGCAATGAAAAATCGTTTTAAAGCATTTGGAGTTGATGGGAATACTTTACAGACGATTCCATCTTCTTTTGATGATGCGATTAGCGAAAGTGCAGAAGGAATGGTGTTGGTTCGTTTTTTAGTTAATCCTAAGGGAGTAGCCGAGGAAGCAAAACGTATCACAAGTCTTCATCCTCAAATTGATGCAGTAGTTGATAAATTTATTACTAAAAAACACCGCTTAAAAGTATTTAAGAGAGGTAAGGAAAAACATTATTATGAAACCGTGATTCCTTTTCAGTTCACAACCAATCGTCCTTACCGAAGACCTGCATATTACGATCATTTTTTTCCTTGGCATCTTGATCCTTTCAGAGCTTGTTTAAACTGAATACGAACTGTAATTCAAAAGTTTAAGGTTTTG
>WTKB01000110.1 GCA_011524575.1 Aquimarina sp. | reverse complement strand
ACCAAAACCTTAAACTTTTGAATTACAGTTCGTATTCACTTTAAACAAGCTCTAAAGGATATACGAACTTATGAGTACAGTTCATATAGGGTTTAACCAAACTCTAAATGAAAAAAGGGCTGGAAGTTTTCCAGCCCTTTTTTCATTTAGTATTACCTACTAATACTAAATAGTCTTAAAATTATTTACTAATGAAGTTCAACACCATCTCTCACAATAGAAACGTTCTTTACACCTACAGAACCAGCAGAGTTATACAACTCATCATAACTACCTGAATATGCTTGACAAATAGAGTCATTTCCTTTCTCTTCACAGTAAGTAACAGAAGACTGTACA
Organism: Aquimarina sp.; assembly: GCA_011524575.1. GTDB lineage: Bacteria > Bacteroidota > Bacteroidia > Flavobacteriales > Flavobacteriaceae > Aquimarina. The sequence goes on along the minus strand of WTKB01000110.1, from coordinate 6,290 downwards.
TAACAACCTAATTTCCAGTATCCTTCTGTATCTACAGATTCGTAAGAAATAGAGTAAGTTTCACCTGTTTCTAAATTTTCTAAATCAACAGTAATTGTTCCTCCTGATATTTGCACATCAACTGTAACAAACTGACCTATTTCATAATCAATTACATTACGAATGGTTTCTGTTTCATTAATTACTAGGTGGAAACCTTCAGAAGATATCGCACTATACTCAACTCGTAGAGGTTCATCATCTGGACCATGAATTTGGAACATACACACCTCAGGCTTCATTGCTGGTAAAGAAAGTGCTCTAACATCTGCAGTTAAACGTTGTTCATTGTCAAAAGACATGTAATCATCATCACCATTACTATTTAAAGCTCTTAATTCACATCTAGGGTAAATAGAACCTTCTGTTGTCGCTCCACTAGCTGGGGCTACAAAAATACATTCACCGTCAAGCACACTAAAATACTCTATATATGATTCTGCTGCATCATTAAGATTAAATGACTCTACAGCAGCATTATTTCTTTCATCAGGAGAAGTAACCCCTTCTTCAGTTAAATTACCACTAGCATCAACTGGCATAGTAACCTTCCAGAAACTACCTACAATTGCTTCTACACCTGTTCCGTCACCTTGTAATAGAGTTCCAGTCCCAGATCCGCCTCCTTGAGTTTCAACTCCAGTACCTGGTCTAGGAGTATTACCATCATTACGTGTATTGGTTGAAGCGTCAAAAACCAAATCACCGTCTATAATAAGAGACACATTTCTTACCCCTACACTACCTACAGAGTTATATAAATCATCATAAGTACCTTCATATGCCTGACAATACGAATCGTGCCCTTTTTCTTCACAGTAAGTGATAGACGACTGAATATAACAACCTAATTTCCAATACCCTTCTGTATCTACAGCCACATAAGAGGTTGAATATGTTTCACCTGTTTCTAGATTTTCCAGATTTACAGTAATTGTTCCATCTAAAATATGCACATCAACATTAACAAACTGTCCTATTTCATAATCAATAACATTATTTATAGTCTCCGTTTCATTAACAACTAAATGAAAACCTATTGAAGGATCACCACTATACTCAACTCTTAAAGGCTCATCATCTGGACCATGAATCTGAAACATACATACCTCTGGTTTCATCTCAGGAACAGCAAGAGCTCTTACATCAGCAACCAAACGTTGTTCATTACTAAATGACATGTAACCATCATCACCACTAGCGTCTAATCCTCTTAACTCACATCTAGGATAAATAGAACCTTCAGTTGTTGCTCCACTAGTTGGAGCTGTAAAAACAACCTCTCCGTCAGCCACAACTACAGATTTATAATTTTGAGCTGCATCATTTAAATCAAATAATTCCATAGCAGCATTATTTCTTTCATCAGGAAAAGTAACCCCTTCTTCAGTCATATTACCATTAGCATCTTCTGGCAAAGTAATCTTCCAGAAAGGCCCAACAATAGCTAAAATATCTGTGCTACCTTGAACACCTGTAGCTCCAGTACCTGACTCAGCTTGAGTACTTGCAAGAGCTCCATTGAACAAATCAGTTAACTCAGTATAATCAATATCTAAACCAGCTTGACTACCTGTTGATTGTTCTGATGAAATTTCATCTTCTGTATTTGATCCAGCACCAACACTTGTACCTGTACCTGTACCTTGTGCAGCACTACCACCCGTTTGCCCTGTTCCACCTTGTTGGAAACTATTATCACTATAATCACTACCTTCTTGTACTAATAAACTCGCAGTAAGCGGTGCACCACCTACGGTAACCTCTCCTGAAGAATCCGTAGCATAACTTACTGTCCCTCCAATAACTACACTATCTTCTGTACTGTTAGCAAATACGCCTACCTCTAAGAGGTTTAAAGCGGTATCTCCTTTCATTTTGATTCTTACTCGTGTTGCGATTGCCCCAGCAGCATGTATTGCCAACTCAGCTCCAACCATACTACTTACAACGGTACTCTTAAAAGTAAGTGTATTAGAGCTATTATAGAAAAAAATATCAAAAGCACCCGTAGCTTCTGTCCAAATCTTAACATCTCCTACTGGATAATCATCACCTAAATCTACCTCCCACCATGGCTGAGTTTCAATAGTCGTAAGTGCAAATCCGTCTGATGATGACACAAAAGAATCTACTGCAAAGTCTGATGTATTTGTTCCATCAGTACTCGACTGACGCGTTTGCTTTCCTGTAGCTAAATTTTCCGTTTGCTCATCAGTATCTGTTCCATCATCACCAGTAAATGAAATTTCTTTAATATTTAAAAAATCATTTTGATCATTACCTAAATTTGTAATTCTAATAAAACGAGCACTTGTAGCTTCTAATGAAGTTCCATTTTTAAAAGAAAAAGTTTCAAACATTGCAGAATTTCCACTTGATGTATACACATTAAGTAAATTCCAAACAACAGCAGGACCCGTAACTGTTACACTAGGTGAAAGATATTCTACTGCAAAATTGTATTGTCTTGTTTGACCTGCCCCAAATGCAATCTGAAACATTTCAAGATCTCTTGCTTCTCCCAAATCAAAGACAATTTGATCTCCAAGTACAGAAGTAGCCCAAGCAGAACTTGTATCTACAAATTCTCCATCAAAAGCAAGAAAAGGATCCGTACCTTCATAACTACCTGTTGCCGCAGCATCCTCTACTGAAAAAGAAACTAATTTATCAGCTGTTTCTACTACTTCTAAAGAAAGCTCTTCTTGAGTATTATCTAAATTCTCATCTTTACTACAACTAAAAATTGTAACTAAAGAAATCATTGCAAGTAAGCTTAAGCACCTACTCCTGTTTTTTCTACAAAAAAAATGTACACCCCCCATAATTTGATTTTTTTTAAAGATTATTGTTTTATTATCAAAAAAACACCCCTTACTATTAAAACAAATAATCAATATTTGCTTTCGCACTAAAGAATACCTTTTCGTTAAATATATAAATATACTTTAATAATTACTAACAATTAACAAGTTTTAACTAAAAAATATCCATATAAGACACTTTATAATCGCTGATATACGAGGTAGATTTATGATTATAAACCCACTATTCTATTTCCTATTTATAAAAGATTTTTTTTGAATAAAATTCAAAAAAAAAAAGGAATTATAACAAGTTTTAGAACTTGTTTAACTCAATACAAACTGTAATTCAATTTAAACAAGATCTTAATTTTTAATGGTTAAAAGCCTCGAAATAGAATTTATGCACTATTTTTGTTTACAGGTATACTATTATATAGATTCTATATTAGAGCTTGTTTAAACTGAATATAAACTTCAATTCAAAAGTTTAAGATTTTCAATTACAGGAAGTAGTGCCTTTAAACAAGCTCTTAGGAATTATATCTATTTTATATTTTTTAAAGAGTACTTGTTTGGAAAAGATTTTCGAATAAGTACTCTTTAAGTTTAAATATTTAATATATTTAAATTTCATAATCTATATCACGGTTTGTTCATAAAAAATAATTCTCGTTAAATCTTATGACTTTTGTCTTAAAAAGTACTTGTAAAACAACTGTTTTTCTAAATTTTAAGATTTTTAAATCTTTTTTTGATTAAAAGCATAGGTTATTTTAGTTGAAAAATATTTTTATGAACAAGCCGTGTAATCTATATATATAAGTACTTGAAATTTATTTTAAATACCCTTTAGACAACAACTATCGTTCTATGTCAAAAATCAAAATTGCTATACAAAAAAATGGACGTCTTCACGATGAATCTATTAAAATTTTAAAAGATTGTGGGATTTCGGTAGAAAACGGAAAAGAACAACTTAAAGCAGAAGCTAGAGATTTCCCAATGGAAGTCATGTTCCTTAGAAATGGAGATATTCCTCAATATTTAAGAGATGGAGTTGTAGATCTTGCTATCATCGGAGAAAACATTCTTATAGAAAAGGGACAAGACCTTACAATTGCTGAACGTCTTAATTTTTCGAAGTGTAAGGTGAGTTTAGCCGTTGCTAAAGATTTCAACTATACCTCTGTAAAAGATCTTGATGGAAAAAAAATAGCAACTTCCTACCCTAATACATTAAAATACTATTTAGCAGATAAAAACATCTCCTATGAAATTCATCAAATATCAGGATCTGTAGAGATAGCTCCTAATATAGGACTTGCTGATGCTATTTGTGATATTGTTTCTTCTGGAAGCACCTTATTTAAAAACAACTTAAAAGAAGTTGAAGTTATGCTTACTTCTGAAGCTGTTTTAGCTGTTTCTCCAAAAATTAAACCAGAAGCACAAAAGATATTACGCACATTACAGTTTAGAATACAATCTGTATTAAAAGCTCGTAACTACAAATATATCCTTCTCAATGCACCTAATGATAAAATAGGACGTATCATTAAAATACTACCAGGAATGAAAAGTCCTACTATTTTACCATTACATGAAAAAGGTTGGAGTAGTGTTCATACTGTAATCCAAAAGAACAAATTTTGGGAGATTATAGATCAGTTAAAAAATGAGGGTGCTGAAGGTATTTTGGTAAACCCTATTGAAAAAATGGTTTTTTAATTTTAAGTATACCTTATAATAGTATATTACAAACTAGCTTGACGCGTGTTATGAATAAAATATATCAGCCTTTACCTAATACTTGGGAAGAACTTTTAAAAAGACCTACACAAACCTACTTTGATATTGAAAACACTGTAGAAACGATCTTTAAAGATATTCAAACCCATAAAGATGATGCAGTAAAAAAATACACTGAAAAGTTCGATGGTGTAGCCATTACAGAACTACTTGTAAGTAAGGAAGAACTTAACACAGTTACAGATCTAGTACCTGAGTCGCTTAAATCAGCTATTGCAATTGCAAAAGAAAATGTATATAATTTTCACAAAGCACAAAAAACAGATACGGTTAAACTACAAACCAGTATGGGAGTATCTTGTTGGCAAGAAAAACGTCCTATCCAGAAAGTAGGTTTGTACATCCCTGGAGGATCAGCACCTCTTTTTTCTACAATATTAATGCTTGCACTTCCTGCAAAAATTGCAGGATGTAAAGAAATTATTTTATGTAGTCCGCCTGATAAGCAAGGAAACATACACCCTGCTATTTTATATACTGCCGCACTTTGTGGAGTAACTAAAATATTTAAAGTAGGAGGCATTCAAGCTATTGGAGCTTTAACTTTTGGTACGGAAAGTATTCCTAAAGTCTTTAAAATTTTTGGCCCAGGAAATCAATTTGTAACCGTTGCTAAACAACTGGCTACAAAATTTGGAGTTGCCATAGACATGCCTGCTGGCCCAAGTGAACTTTTAGTGGTTGCAGACCATACGGCTAATGCAAAATTTGTTGCTGCTGACTTACTTAGTCAGGCGGAACATGGTGCAGATAGTCAAGTAATTTTAGTCACAACCTATAAAACTCTTATTGATGCTGTTGAAGAGCAGATACAGGTTCAATTACAAGAGCTTCCAAGAAAAGAAATTGCACAAAAAGCAATTGAAAATTCAAAACTTATTTTCATAGAAACGCATCAAGAAGCCTTAGAACTTATCGATACTTACGCACCTGAACATTTTATTATATGCACTGAAAATGAAGATTTTTATGTAGATAACATCAGTAATGCAGGTTCTGTGTTTATTGGAAATTATACTCCAGAAAGTGCTGGTGATTATGCCTCTGGAACGAACCATACCCTACCTACAAATGGTTATGCTAGAAATTATAGTGGTGTTAATTTAGATGCGTTTAATAAAGCGATTACATTTCAAAAAATCAGTACTGAAGGCATTCAAAACATTGGTCCTTCAATAGAAATTATGGCTGAGGCTGAAGGTTTAGATGCTCACAAAAATGCAGTTTCTTACAGACTTCAAGAACTTCAGTGATTTTATTTATAGTTGTTCCATTTCTTAACACATACCTATACTTATGAATCTTGATAAGATCACTAGAGCTAATGTTAAGGCTATGAAAGCCTATAGCTCTGCCAGAGACGAATATATCTCAGATGGTTCTCAGATGGTGTTTTTAGATGCCAATGAAAACCCATTTGATGCATCTTCTAAAGGACTCAATAGATACCCCGATCCATTACAACGGGAACTCAAAACACATATTGCTTCTTTAAAAAAAATCACAACGCAACAAATCTTATTAGGTAATGGAAGTGATGAAGTTTTAGACTTAATTTTTAGAGCTTTTTGCGAACCATCTATAGATCATATAATGACTTTCCCGCCAACGTATGGCATGTACAAAGTGCTG
>WTKB01000164.1 GCA_011524575.1 Aquimarina sp. | reverse complement strand
GGGCATCTTGCCCGTGTTCCAAAACAACGAATGTAAGGCATTGATTTTACAGGTTTTTATCTAAGCTTGTAACATATTGTAAATGATTTTTTAATCCGATGGCAGTTGTGAACATTTCTTGTATAACGAAGATAAACGCCTAACCGTACACATCGACCCTGAGGGCAACAAACACAACTACACCTACAAAAAAGAGCAGCCGCATTTAGTAAATAGCATCATAGCGCCTGATAATACTTTAGAGCTTGTTTAAACTCACTACTTCTTATAGTCCAAAACTTTAAGAGCTTGGATCACTTTAAAAGGACTTACATATTTTGATATGCACATCATTTAAAAGTAACTAAAACCTTAAACTTTTGAATTACAGTTTGTATTCCCTTTAAACAAGCTCTAAGATAAATGATCACCAGCTTTAAATAATTGTTCTTTTTCTTCTTTAGAAAGACTTTCATAACCGCTTTTGCCTATCTTATCCAAAATACGATCAATTTCTTTTTGATGACTCCTTTGTATGGAATGTGTCGTATTTGGCGTGTTTTCACTTGTTTTTTTGTTGTTGAAATGAGGTGCTCGGTAACTGGTTCTTAAGGGGCTTTTTTTCGATTTAACCGTTTTTTTTGTACTGATATTTTTGAATATATTACTGAGTTTGTCCATGATTTTTTCAATGGGTTTACCAAGGTCATTACCCTTTCGAAGTTCCGTTAAATATAAGTAGCCGATAAAAGCCCCTCCTAAGTGAGCAATATGTCCTCCCGCATTTCCTTGTGGGATTTTTAGAATATCTAAAATTAATATACCAGCCGTAATCCACCAAAGTTTAAAAGTGATCGGGATAAATAAAAAACGCAGTGGATTATTAGGGCTTTGCATAGTAGCAGCAACCATTACCGCACTTACACCTGCCGAAGCTCCAATAAGAATACCTGAGCTTATAGTTTGAAAAACAGGTAAAAAAGTATAGGCGAGACTAAAAGTGATTGCTCCAAAAATCACTCCTAAAAAATAGATGTTAAGCAGTCTTTTGCCCGTGTGGATGTTTGTAATAATATTTCCAAAGAAATAAAGCCAAAACATATTTGAAAGCACATGGTAAAAGTCAAGGTGTATAAAACTGTACGTAATAATTGACCAGGGTTGTTTTATAAAATCAGTAACACTATTAGGGAAGCTTAAATAATTAATAAGGGTACTTGTATTAATGTTTAATAACCAAGCAATCGTTTTTCCTAATACTCCAAAAATTACAAAACATATTCCATGAAGGATAATTAATTTCTGTAAGGCAGAACCTTGTTTAAAATACTTGTTAAATAACTGATTATTCATTTTTTAATACCACCTATTAGCGTTAAAATTATTTTTTTTCCAATACCAGATTATAATAAATCCAATCACAGCCCCACCTACATGAGCCCAATGAGCGGTGTTTTCTGGCCCTATAATACTATTGCCTGTAAGTCCTCCATATACATCTAATAAAAAGTAAGCACCAATAAAATACTTCGCTTTAATAGGAAATGGAATAAAGAGTAACATTAGTGGTAGGTTTGGGTACAGTACCGCAAAAGCTACAAGTACTCCGGAGATTGCCCCAGAAGCTCCAACCATGGTGCCACCGTAATTACGTAGCATATTAATAGTATCATTTGTAGGTATATTTGGTGCGATTTGCGTATCAAAACTTCCTCTTTGTAAACTTTCTTGGATAAATTCGTAAATCTCCGTTGAGGTAAGACCTGTTTTTAGGTAGGCATTAAAAATTTCTTGAAAGCTATAGTAATCAATTCCAAGCGTGAGTGCAGCAGCAGCAAAGCCTGCACTAAAATATAAAAATAGAAAATAAGAAGTACCCAACCGTTCCTCGATAATTGGAGCAAACATGTATAATGAAAACATATTAAAAATCAAATGGCTAAGATTTCCGTGCATAAACATATGGGTAAGTATTTGCCATAGTTTAAAGTTAGGGTTATTTACATGCCATAGTGAAAAAAGTGGGTCGGATAGGTTAGGGATAAAATAAGTACTTGCAAAAAACAGTAGTACGTTAATTATAAGTAGTGTTTTTATGGTTTCTGATAGCGGTTTTTGCATAATAGATAGTTATTGTTAAAACTTTTGATCGATTTGTGTTTGGTCAAAGGTTATAAACACAGGTTTTCCTTCTGGGCAAGATTGAGGATTCTTACATGCAAAAAGGTTATTTACAAGTTTTGTTTGTAAGCTATCATTTAATGCTTCACCTGTTTTAAGTGATGTGGCTTTTGCTACAGATTTAATAAGAATTTCGATACTATTAATTCCACTATGTTCTTTTGGAAGTTGTAAATTTTCCGACTCAATAAGCTCTTGTAACAAAGGCATAACATCCTTTTCTTTTAGTAGGGCGGGTAGCCCTTCTACTTGTAGGGTGTTATCTTTATCAAAATTCAATATAATGCCAATTTGTTTTAAAGTGGTTGAGAGTTCTTTTAGTATCGTAATTTCATTAGGTGAAAATTCTAGAGCTAGAGGAAATAATAAAGGTTCTGGGCTCGGAGTTTGTTGTTGAATCTTTGCCTCTAAAAGTTCGTAAGCAATTCTATAACTGGCTCTTTTTTGATGTATAATTATGAGTCCGCTAGTAGTTTTTGTTACAATATATTTTTTGTGTAATTGAAATACTTTAAAAGATGTAAATGCTTCCATGTTCTTTGAAAATAAAGACTCTACATCTTCCTTATCTTCAATTTCCATTTTGGAAGGAATGACAAAGGATTCTTCTTCTTTTTTTACACCTTGTTCTTCTTCCTTACGGTTGGCCTTACTTGCAAAAGTCATTACATTAGGAGAGGAGTTGGTAGTTTCAAAATTTCCTGAAAGATTGTTTTCAGAAGTATTTAACCCACTATACAGTGCTTCCCATGGGGCATCATTGTTTTTTTTAGGTATATATTTAGGGGCTTTATTAAAATCATTTTTGCTAGAATTAGAACTTTTTTCATAACGTTCTTGTTCCATGGCAAAAGGGTTAAAGTTTTGATTTACTTCAATTTTTGGAGTATCACTTTTTTGTATTCGAGTATATTCATAGGGTAAGTCCAAAGAGGCATCTCGATCAAAGTCGAGTGTAGGCATAATTTGAAATTGCCCCATACTATGTTTAATTGTGGCTCTTAATATAGCATATATCGAAGCGTCATTATCAAATTTTATTTCTGTTTTTGTTGGATGAATATTTACATCAATACTTTTTGGATCTAGTTCAAGGTATAAAAAGTAACTCGGATGACTTTTGTCTTTTAAAAGTCCTTCATAGGCAGATTGTATGGCATGATTTAAATAGGCATTTTTAATATACCTTTGATTTACAAAAAAGAATTGTTCTCCTCTATTTTTTTTAGCAAAATTGGGTTTGCCAATATACCCTGTTATTTTTACCATTTCCGTTTGTTCGGTAATAGGAATAATTTTTTCACTAATTTTTGTTCCAAATATTCCCGAAATACGTTTCTTTTTATTGGTAGCTGGTAGGTGAAAAAGTTCATTTCCATTATGCGATAACTGGAAGTGTATGTTTTCATGAACAAGTGCCACTCTTTGAAATTCATCAATGATATGGCGTAGTTCTACCGTATTCGATTTTAAAAAATTCCTACGAGCAGGGACATTAAAAAATAGATGTTTTACTTCTATAATCGAACCACTTGGGCAAGTACAAGGGGTATTTGTAGTAATTTCTCCTCCTTGAATCGTAATATGTGTGCCTAATTCTTGTAAGTGAGGTTTGGTTTTTAAACTTACATGGGCAATAGCTGCTATTGAGGCAAGTGCTTCCCCTCGAAATCCTTTTGTGGTGAGTTTAAATAAATCGGTAGCTTTTTTTATTTTAGAAGTGGCATGACGTTCAAAACACAATGCAGCATCTTTTTCATGCATACCCATTCCATTATCAATAATTTGAATGAGTGTTTTCCCAGCTTCTTTTAAATTTAATATAATTTTTGTGGCTCCTGCATCTACTGCATTTTCAATAAGTTCCTTTACTACCGAGGCAGGACGTTGTACCACTTCACCTGCTGCAATTTGATTTGCAATTTTTTTAGGAAGTAATTTAATTTGGTTTTTCATGAACACTTAAAAATTACAGATAACTAAAAAGAAAATATTTTCAGGATATCGAGCCCCATAAAACAAATAAATAAGATTACAAGTAGTACACTAATGATAAGTACACGTTGATTTGTAGTTTTATTTGTATGGTTTTTACGCTCTTCCCATGCGAGTTTGAATTTACCTTTTAGATCATTGGGTGTTTCTAAAGTACTGCGGTATTTGTCAAAACGTTGAGAAATTTTAAATGGAATTTCGCCCTCTTCTAGTTGTGCGTATCTAGGTTGGTAGCTAAATGTTTTGTTTTTTCGTCTGGAGATCAATCCCATACTTTATTTCAGCCTTTTAAGTTTAGAGCTTGTTTAAACTAAATATAAACTTTTGGATTATAGGAAGTAGTGAATTTAAACAAGCTCTTAAACATATTATATAGACACTATTGTTTAATAGTGTGATTTTCTATGTACTTAAATGTAAAAATAATGAAAATCAAGCAAATTATAGCAGCGTTTTATTCCTCTTTACTTCGGTTTATAAAAAACCTTTAGGAGAAATATAATAAGTCAATGTATTATTTTCTTTTAACCCTTAAAATTTTCATAGAAAATAGTGTTTGTCGCTATGGAATTTTAAGGCTTAATTTTAGGTTTATTAGGGGTTAATTCTCTAACTTTTTAAGTTGTGCCATCTTAATGGCAGCAATAGCTGCTTCTGTACCTTTGTTGCCATGCTTCCCTCCAGATCTATCTATGGATTGTTGCATGTTATGGTCTGTTAGTACACAAAATATCACAGGAATAGCTCCTTGTATGTTTAAATCTTTAACACCTGCAGTTACGCCTTGGCACACAAAATCAAAATGTTTGGTTTCTCCTTCAATAACACAGCCTATCACAACAATAGCATCCAGTTCTGGTTTTACCTGTTGCATTCTTTTTGCTCCATAAATGAGTTCAAAGCTACCAGGTACATCCCATCTAATGATATTTTGTTTAAGAACACCACAATCTGTAAAAGCTTCGAAAGCACCTTGATAAAGCCCTTCTGTAATCTGATTATTCCATTCTGAAACGACAAGCCCTATTTTGAAATCTTTTGATTCTGGGAGCTTTGTTTTATCATAGTTAGATAAATTAGTAGATGCTGTTGCCATAATTTAAAATAGTATTTTTATGATATCAAGGTACAGTTGCTTAGAGCTTATTTAGAGCTTGTTTAAACTCACTACTTTCTTTAATCAAAAATTTTAAATTTTTGAATTAGAGTTTATATTGTATTTAAATAAGTTTTTATACGCTATATTAAACAAAAAGCAAACTGTTTTAAAGTTTGCTTTTTGTTTAAATCTGTTCTTATAATGATTTTGTTTCTACAAGAGCAAGTAATGTTTTGAATTCTTTGGTTTTTGCTGTTTCTGGATAATTATTCTCAACTTGTTTTAAAAAGTTAAGTGCTTTAGTAGTTTCATTAATACTAAGTGCTGTTTTAGCCGCTTTAATTAAAAATTTAGGGCTTGTAAAGCTATTATTTGTTTCCTGTAATGCTTTTTGGTAATAGTTTAATGCTTTTTGTGGTTCATTAAGCATGGAGAATGCATCCGCAACTCCTCCTTTTGCTAATGCGTTAAGAATAGCATTATCGGTATTGTAATCATCAAGGTATTCAATGGCTTTACTATAGTCTTTTAGTTCTAAAGCACTAAAACCTGCATAATATTTAGCCACTTCTGCAGTTTGAGTGCCGCTGTAATCTTCTATAATTTTTGTAAAGCCAACCGCATCATCGTTTCCATTTAATGCCGTTTCTAATAAAGTTGTTCTTTCTTTAATTGAAGCGGTTTCTGCTTTTTCATAATTTTTTTGAGCAGCGTAAATTAAGTTGCTTGCTTCTATTTCCTTAGGTTGTAATACAAACCTGTCGTAAGCAATATATGCAAGTAAAATTAAAACTAAGACCCCAACACCAGTAAAGATGTATTTTTGATTTTTAGCTACCCATTCTTCAGATTTATTAGCGGTTTCATCTAGGGTTTCAAAAACTTCTTCTGTAGCAGAATCTACAACAGATGGTTCTTCCAATACAGTTTCTACATCAGTATCTTCAACAATAGGTTTTGTTTTGTAGCCTCTTTTTTTATAGGTTGCCATGATATTTAAAGATCTTAGGTGATTTTTTTTTGAATAAGTCACAAAAATAACTTTTTTATTCTATTATAAAAGCGTATGATATACTATTTTTGTTGTTTGTCTCTTTTTAATGATACTTCTTCTGTTTTGTATGGATTATGTATTGAAGTTTTTATGAAAAAAAATCAATTGAATTTAAAAGCTCATTAGTATTATTTTATATTTTTAATTTTAGAGCATGTTTGAACTCACTACTTCTTGTAATCCAGTATTTTAAGAACTTGGATCACTTTAAAAGGACTCATATATCTCCCGATATGCACATCATTTAAAAGTAAGCTAAAACATTAAACTTCTGAATTACAGTATGTATTCAGCTTAAATAAGCTCTTATGCAGTTAAAAAAAATATCCGTAATTAATTATAAAAACTT
>WTKB01000221.1 GCA_011524575.1 Aquimarina sp. | reverse complement strand
GCCAGGTTTTCATCCTGGTAAGAGGGGTTCGATTCCCCTACGGGCTACAATTTTTAAGATCGTAAGATGGCAAATCATAAATCAGCATTAAAGAGAATTAGAAGCAACAATGCTAAAAGACTACGCAATAAGTACTACCACAAGACTACGCGTAATGCAATCAAAAAACTTAAAGAAGCAAATAAAGAAGATGCAGTTTCTTTACTACCTTCTGTTTCTTCAATGATTGATAAATTGGCAAAAAACAATGTTATTCACAAGAATAAAGCTGCTAATTTAAAATCTAAATTAACAAAACACGTTGCTTCACTTTAATTGCAACACTACCATAAAAAAAAGCCTTGTTTGAAAATTCAAACAAGGCTTTTTTTTATGATTAAAATCATATTTTAAAAGTCTTAATTTTATATAATATTTAATGTATAGACAATAATTTGTAACTTAGCACATCTTCAAAATATATATGTTATGTCTAAAATAGCTTCATTAGAAATAAATGGTGAAAAATATGAATTTCCCGTTATAGAAGGCACTGAAAATGAAACTGCCATTAATATCAAAACCCTTAGAGGAGCAACTAAAGGAGTCATTACTATTGACCCAGGTTTCAAAAACACTGGAAGTTGTCAAAGTGCAATTACTTATTTGGATGGGGAACAAGGAATTTTAAGATATAGAGGATACAGTATCGAAGATCTTGCTGAAAAAGCAAGTTTTTTAGAAACTTCCTATCTATTAATTTTCGGAGAACTTCCTTCAAAAAAAGAACTGGAAACATTTGAAACGGATATTAAGTCTAAGTACCCAACACCTGATGGTCTTGTAAAAATCTTAGAGGGGTTTCCTAAAGAATCTCACCCGATGGGTATTCTTGGATCACTTACTTGTGCATTAAATGCATTCTTTCCTGAGTGCAACCAAACAAATACTGAAAATGAAGTTTATAATGCTATTACCACAGCTTTAGGGCAATTCCCTACATTGGTTTCATTAGCATTAAGAAAAACACAGAATTTAACACAATTAACTAGCGATCCTAAATTAGGATATGTAGAGAATATTGCTCAGTTACTCTTTAAAAAAGAAGGGGAAGCATATGAACAGAATCAAATTATTAATGATGCACTGGATAAACTTTTAATCCTTCACGCAGATCATGAGCAAAACTGTTCTGCTTCAACAGTAAGAATCATAGGTTCGTCTCATGCTAGTCTATTTGCTTCACTTACAGGAGGAATTAATGCACTTTGGGGACCTTTACACGGAGGAGCTAATCAAGCAGTAATCGAAATGCTTGAAAATATTGTAAATGATGGCGGAGACTCTAAAAAATACATGGAAAAAGCCAAAGATAAACAAGACTCTTTCCGATTAATGGGCTTTGGACACCGTGTATATAAGAACTTTGATCCTCGAGCAAGAATTGTAAAAAAGACTGCAGACGAAGTACTTAATGATTTAGGTGTGAAAGATCCGACACTAGATATTGCAAAAGCTCTAGAAAAAGAAGCTCTTGAAGACCCTTACTTTGTAGATCGTAAATTATATCCTAATGTAGATTTCTACTCTGGAATTATATACAGAGCTATGGGAATACCTACAGATATGTTCACTGTATTATTTGCATTAGGAAGATTACCAGGATGGATTGCTCAATGGAAAGAGATGAGAACAAATAAAGAACCTATTGGAAGACCACGACAAATTTATACAGGAGAAAAACACCGTGAATTTGTAAGTAGTACAGTAAACTCTTAGAGCTTGTTTAAACGCAATGCAAACTGTAATTCATAAGTTTGAGGTTTTGGGTTACTTTTAAAAAATGCGTATATCGAGATACATAAATCGCTTTAAAAATGATCCAAGTTCTTAAAGTTTTGGATTACAGGAAGTAGGGAGTTTAAACAAACTCTTAGTAGCGTTCTAATTACACAAATATTCAATAAAAGTGACCTATACCTTACTAATAAAGATATAGGTCACTTTTTTGATACAACTATTTTATATCCATAATGCTATCTAAAAAAACAAAATATGGACTCAAAGCAATGGCTTACATTGCGAAAAAGAAAATGAAAGAGCCCGTTGCAATTAGTGAAATATCTAGAGAAGAAAACATTTCTAAAAAATACCTAGAAGCCATTTTACTCGACCTAAAAAAAGCAAATATTTTAACTTCCAAAAAAGGAAAAACAGGTGGCTATTATTTACTAAAGCCCCCCAAACAAATCAAACTCTCTGAAATTATACGCACTTTAGAAGGACCTATAGCTATGCTTGCATGTGTAAGCCTTAACTTTTACGAAAAATGTGAAGATTGCCCTAGTGAAACAGAATGCCTTACTCACAAACTAATGCTAAAACTAAGAGATAATACTTTAAAAATATTAGAACAAAACACTCTTCAAGATTTTATAGATCCCGACAAATAAAAAAACCAAAGAATGCTTATTCGTATAAATTTAGAAGTATTGATAATATATATCCAAAAACTATTTAAACTTCAAATAAAGCATTTATTAACTCTTCTATTTTCGATATTTTTATAAGTTCTATGTGATAATTCTGCTCATTAAACTTAGAATATTTAGAAATAAACATTTTTGTAAAACCTAATTTTTGAGCTTCATTTATTCGTTGTTCAATCTTACTTATTGGCCTGATTTCTCCTGTTAGTCCTACTTCTGCAGCAAAACAAAAACTATCATCTATAGGTTCATCTTCGTTTGAAGATAAAATAGCTGCAATCACAGCTAGATCAGTAGCTGGATCTTCGGTATCCATACCTCCTGTAATATTTAAAAATACATCCTTAGCCCCTAATTTAAAACCTGCTCTTTTTTCAAGTACTGCAAGTAGCATATTTAATCTTTTTGTGGAATAACCCGTTGTGCTTCGTTGTGGTGTCCCATAAACTGCCGAACTTACAAGAGCCTGTATTTCGATAAGAATGGCACGCATTCCCTCCATAATTGTCGCTACTGTTGTACCACTATGTGCTTCATCTTTCTTAGATAAAAATAATTCACTAGGATTGTGCACCTCTTCCAGACCATTAGATTGCATTTGGTAAATACCTAATTCGGATGTAGAACCAAAACGATTTTTTTGACTGCGTAAAATACGATAAACAAAGTTACGATCTCCTTCGAATTGTAGCACCGTATCTACAAGATGCTCTAAAACCTTTGGCCCTGCTAAATGTCCATCCTTTGTAATATGACCAATAAGAAGTACTGGGGTATGTGTTTTTTTTGCAAAATATAAAAGCTCATTGGTACACTCTCGTATTTGAGAAACACTACCTGGAGCAGCATCAATACTATCCGTAGATAGTGTTTGTATAGAATCTATAATTAAGATCTCGGGTTTAATTTTTGTAATCTGTTTAAAAATATCATGAGTTTTATTTCCACTGTATAAATAGCACAAATCCGAACTACTTTTAGGCATTCTTACTGCTCTCATCTTTATTTGTTCGATGCTTTCCTCTCCAGAAACATATAAACTTTTAAAGGGTAAATTCAGGCATATTTGTAAAAGAAGTGTACTTTTTCCAATTCCTGGTTCTCCGCCTAAAAGAATCATAGAGCCTGGTACAAGACCACCACCTAACACTCGGTTAAATTCACTACTTTTAGTATCCAGTCGGTACTGTTTTGTTCCAATTTTTATATCTGATAATAAAAGTGGAGTCTTGTGTGTCGAAGTATTATCTAAGGACTTTGTGGCTTTCCACACTTCATTTGAAGTTGGTTTTTCTACAACTTCTTCTACAATAGTATTCCAAGATTTACAACTTTGACATTGCCCTTGCCATTTGGGGTAGGATGTACCACAGTTTTGACAAAAAAAAACCGTCTTTGTTTTAGCCATAGTTTTCTTTTAAATTATTTTTTCAATTAAATTAATTAGAGCTTGTTTAAACTCACTACCCCAACCAACCTTCTCTATCTAAACTACGGTATTGAATGGCTTCGGTAAGGTGTTCGTCTTTAATTTCTATACTACCTTCTAAATCCGCAATAGTTCTAGAAACTTTTAATATCCGATCATACGCTCTTGCTGATAAATTAAGTTGCTCCATAGCACCTTTAAGTAAGGTTTTTGATTTTTCTGAAAGCTTACAAAATGATCTAATTTGACGCACATTCATTTGTGCATTATAATGAAGATTTTCATAAGTTTCAAAACGTTTAGTTTGTAATTGCCTTGCTTTTATAACACGTTCTCTCACCACAGCACTCGATTCTCCTTTTCTCTCTTCACTCAATTTATCAAAAGGAACTGGGGTTACTTCGATATGAATATCAATACGATCTAGTAAAGGACCCGAAATTTTACTTAAATAGCGTTGCATCTCATGTGGAGAAGTACTCACTGGAGCATCAGGATCATTAAAATACCCTCCTGGACTTGGGTTCATACTTGCTACAAGCATAAAACTAGAAGGATAGGTCACCGTAAATCGAGCTCTAGAGATCGTAACTTCCCTATCCTCTAAAGGTTGACGCATTACTTCGAGTACAGATCGCTTAAACTCTGGCAATTCATCCAAAAACAATACACCATTATGAGCAAGTGAAATTTCACCAGGTTGAGGGTAACCACCACCACCTACTAAAGCTACATCACTAATGGTATGATGCGGACTTCTAAAAGGCCTTTTAGAAAGTAGCCCTAGCTCACTATTCTTAAATGTGCCAGAAACACTATGTATTTTTGTGGTTTCTAAAGATTCTTTTAATGTCATAGGAGGTAAAATAGAAGCAAGCCTTTTAGCAAGCATGGTCTTTCCTGAACCTGGTGGACCTACCAAAATAATATTATGTCCGCCTGCTGCTGCAATTTCCATACAGCGTTTAATACTCTCTTGCCCTTTAACATCCTCAAAATCAAAATCAAATTTATCAAAGACTTTACTAAACTCTTTTCTTGTATCTATTTTTGTAGCAGTAAGTGGAGTACCTTTATCGAAAAAAGCAATTACTTCTGATATATGTTCTACGCCATATACCTCTAATTGATTTACAATACCTGCTTCTTTAGCATTTTGCTTAGGGAGTATGAAACCTTTAAAACCTTCTTCTCTTGCTTTAATCGCAATGGGAAGAATTCCTTTTATAGGTTGCAAACTTCCATCTAAAGAAAGTTCTCCCATAATCAAGTACTTGTCAATATCAGGAGCTTTTATTTGACCACTTGCAGTTAAAATTCCTAGAGCAATACTTAAATCATAGGCTGCTCCTTCTTTACGTAAATCTGCAGGAGCCATATTTATAGTAATTTTTTTACCTGGCATTTTATACCCTACATTTTTTAAAGCAGCTGCAATACGGTAACTACTTTCACGAATGGCATTATCAGGTAATCCCACCAAATGGTAACCAACCCCTTTATCAATATTTACCTCAACAACAATTGTGGTTGCTGATACTCCAAAAACAGCACTCCCATAAACTTTAACTAACATATAATAATGTACATAGATGATTTATACCAAATATACCAAAATTACCGTTTATCTTATTTTCATAACTTATAAACTAATTAGTCTTTGAAATCGCTATTCTTAAAATTTTGAATTACAAGAAGTAGTGAGTTTAAACAAGTTCTAGGTCAAAAATTCAAAAGCCTTGAGTTTTTTTACTAAAGTCGTATTTATTTGTTGAATCTAAGAATCGTTTATTTTCACTTTGTACTTTATCAGAAAAATACCTCAATTTATTTCATAGCAATTTCAAAGACCAATAGGCACAAGACCTCATCTAAAAACACATATCAGTATCTTTGACTTTTAGAAAACTAATGATACCAATTGGTATGAAATAATTATAAATAATATGGGGAAGCTATATGTAGTTCCTACACCTATCGGAAACTTAAAAGACATGACATTTAGAGCTATAGAAGTTTTAAAGTCTGTTTCTTTAATTTTAGCAGAAGATACACGAACTAGCGGTAAATTGTTAAAACATTTTGAGATTTCAACACCTATGCAAAGTTACCATATGCATAACGAACATAAACAAGTTAAAGGAATCGTAGAACGTTTATCCTCTGGGGAGACATTTGCTTTGATAACAGATGCTGGAACTCCTGCAATTTCTGACCCTGGGTTTTTACTAACTCGTGCTCTTATAGAAGCTGATATTGCTATTGAATGTTTACCAGGTGCTACAGCTTTTGTACCCGCACTAGTAAATAGTGGTTTACCCAACGATAAATTTATCTTCGAAGGATTCTTACCTGTTAAAAAAGGACGTCAAACCCGTTTTTTAGAACTTTGTAAGCAACAAAGAACTTTAGTTTTCTATGAATCTCCACACCGTTTGCAACGTACTTTAAGAGATATTTGCTCTTATTTTGGAGAAGACCGAAAGGTTTCGGTAAGCAGGGAACTCACAAAGCTCTATGAAGAAACCAAGCGTGGTACCGCCAAAGAAGTATTGGAATATTACACCCAAAAACCACCTAAAGGAGAAATTGTAATTGTGGTTTCAGGAAAGGTGTAAAAGTAATACCAATTGGTCTTTGAAATACTCTAATTTATTCTGTAGTAGTCTCAAAGACTAAGAGCTTGTTTCAACTCACTACTTCCTGTAATCCAAAATTTTAAGAACTTGGATCACTTTAAAAAAATTTACATATCTCGATATGTGCATCATTTAAAAGTAAACCAAAACCTTAAACTTT
>WTKB01000209.1 GCA_011524575.1 Aquimarina sp. | reverse complement strand
ATCATGTCTTGATAATTAGCAGCTACTCCTTCACTTACTAATGTTTTGCCTTTATTTGCTTCAATTTGACGTACTCTTAACAACTTCTGAAGAATTAAATCTGTTAAAGAAGTTACTCGTAACTGACGCCATGCTTCGCCATAGTCATGATTTTTAGCAAGCATTAAGGTTTTGGTTTCAGAAATATGCTTTTGATATAAATTTTGAGCTTCTTCAATTTCTAAATCTGGATTTTGAACCACACCTTTATCGAGCTGAATAAGTGCTATAACCGCATAATTAATAATCCCGATAAATTCTGAAGCTTGACCTTCATCAATTTTTTGGATATGTTGACTTTCTTGTAAAGTACGAATGCGTTGTGCTTTAATATAAATTTGATCGGTTAAAGAAGGAAGTCTTAAAATTCGCCATGCTGATCCATAATCCTTCATCTTAGAGGTAAATAACGCAAAACATTGCGCTACGATAATATCATATTGTTCTTCGGTTGTAGTCATCAAAATTGAAATTCATTGATATGAATTAGCAAGTTAAATAATTAGATAGTATTTTTAATAAAAAAAGCATTTAGATGACTATAAATTGTCTTGGAAAACTTATCGATATGAGTACCCCTAAAGTCATGGGGATTTTAAATGTAACTCCAGACTCTTTTTATGATGGAGGAAAACACAATTCACTATCAAAAATTGAAAAACAAGTAAGAAAAATGCTTACGGATGGTGCTGACATCATCGACATTGGAGGATACTCCTCAAAACCTGGGGCTTCTGAGGTGAGTCTCGAAGAAGAACTCCATAGAGTACTTCCTGTAGTAGCATTCTTAACTAAAAACTTCAAAGACATTATTATCTCGATAGATACTTTTAGGAGTGAAGTGGCAAAAGCTGCATTAGATAAAGGTGCTGCAATCATTAATGATATTAGTGCAGGTACTCTTGATTCCCCTGAAATGCTCAAAACGATAGCTTCCTATAATGTTCCTTACATTATGATGCACACCAGAGGAACACCACAAAATATGCAAAATCTAACCGATTACAACCATCTATTACAAGAGATTGTATTTTATTTTTCAGAAAAAATTGCAGCAGCTCGTAGCTTAGGAATTCATGATTTAATTATAGATCCTGGCTTTGGATTTGCAAAAACCATAGATCAAAACTTTGAACTACTTTATAATTTACCTTTATTAAAATCTTTAGAAGCTCCTATTCTTACTGGGGTTTCAAGAAAATCTATGATCTATAAAACGTTAAATACCTCAAGCCAACAAGCATTAAATGGTTCTACTGCCCTACATATGTTTGCACTTGAAAAAGGAACACAGCTTTTGCGTGTACATGATGTTTTAGAAGCGAAACAGTGTGTACAACTCTTTAACAAATTACAAGAGTGTGGTCAAAATCAATTAAAAAAATAAGACCTTGGATTTTATTGACATTCGTTTTTTAGATATTTTAGATATTGTTTTATTCTCTACCATACTTTACAGTATTTATAAACTGGTAAAAGGTACGGTTGCTATAAATATATTTCTAGGAATCATTACTATTTACGGACTATGGCAACTCACAAAAGCACTAGACATGCTTATGTTAAGTGCGGTACTTGGTAAATTTATTGGAGTGGGAGTTTTTGCACTTATTGTGGTATTTCAACAAGAAATTCGGAAGTTTTTACTAATGATTGGTTCTACAAATATCACTTATAGAACTCGAATTTTACAATACTTAAAACTTATTAAAAAACGAAACTCTAATTTCAAACAAGATACCAACAAAATCAATATTGATACGCTTTTAACAACCTGTAGAGAGCTTAGTAAAACAAACACAGGAGCACTTATAATCATTAAGAGAAATACTTCTCTAGAATTTGTAAAGAAAACGGGAGACCCCATGTATTGCCATTTTAACCAACCTATTTTAGAAAGTATCTTTTACAAAAACAGTCCTCTTCATGATGGAGCTATTGTTATTGAAAAAAATATCATTACGGCTACACGAGTAATTTTACCGATTACCAATAGGGTACAACTTCCTTCAGAGTTTGGACTTCGTCACAGAGCTGCTGCAAGTATAACTTTTCATACCGATGCTATTGCACTTGTAGTTAGTGAAGAAAATGGAAAAATATCTTGCTTCTTTAATGGGGATTTTATGCCCTACACGACTTTTTCTGAACTTACAAAAGAACTCAATAAAACTTTACAATAAATAATTTTTAGGATTTAAAGCTTGTTTAAAGACACTACTTCCTGTAATTCAAAATTTTAAGAACTTACATACCTTGATATGCACATCATTTACAAGCAAACCAAAAACTTAAACTTCTGAATTATAACTTATACCATTTAAACAAGCTATTATTCATTAACATTAGAAATCTCAAGAAGCTCAACAAAATCTAAATCATATCTTGAGGTTATAAAAGGATCATAACCTTTATACTGAAAAGCAAAATGTACTTGTTTGCCTTTCAAACAGGAAATTTGTTTTGAAAAAGTTTGAAAATTAGAAGAATTTCTTGGCAATTCTAATGCAAACTCCTGCCAAGTGGCTGTTATAATATCCGTTGTAAAATTCTCACTGACATATACTTTTAAACCATCACCATTATTGTACAATGTTCGTAATCGGAAATTAAAAAACACCTCATGATTTTCATTATCAGGAATTGATAATTCTGGAGTAATAAGCCATGCCTCTAGAGGTTGTAAATTAGTATTATAAGCCGAAATACTCATTACCCTATAGTCTTGATTGGTAATTTTATAATCTTCCCATCGTTCAAAATCACCTGTAATATTGCTGTTTGTCCATCCTGATGTTATCAGTTGATTTTCATTGGTAATCTCTAGAAAATCTTCTGTAAAAATAGGTGTTTTTTTAGCATTTAACACCGCTTCAAAAGAGGCGTCCTCACAACTAAAATAAGAAGTTTCACAACTTGGCATTTGAGTATCAAAAATGATATCTTGTGGGGTATTTACTTGTATAATATATTGGTCTCCAAAATAATCTTTTGAGAACACTCCTGCTATACTCCCAGATCCTAATGGCAAATTCAAAAATTTAAACTGAGCAAAAGTACTGGTCGAAAGTATAAGCTCTAAACCCGACTCACAATGTTCTAAAATACGCTCTCCTTGAAAACTATCCGTAGATTCTCCAGCAAAACTTTTTGGGGTAGGTTGCAATAAATTTTGTGCAAATGCTAAAGTATCTATACGAATAAAAGTACTAACATCGGCTTCTTGTAAAGCACCTAAACTTTTTGTTACAGGAATAATCTCTTGAATAACTCCTGTAGAAAACACCTTTTCAT
Source organism: Aquimarina sp. (assembly GCA_011524575.1). Taxonomy (GTDB): domain Bacteria; phylum Bacteroidota; class Bacteroidia; order Flavobacteriales; family Flavobacteriaceae; genus Aquimarina. The sequence continues at coordinate 3,387 of WTKB01000209.1, read as the reverse complement.
CAATTAAAAAGCTAGATAACTCCGATACTTCTTCTTGAAACCATTGCCCTAGTTGCACTTTTCCAGAAGTTTTCACCATACTTAGTCCATGAAGTTTAATTTGAACTTTTGTTCCTATAGGAAACCTCTGATACAATGCATCTTCATTTAATAAAAGCTCTATGCCACAACTAGGGTTTTCTGTGGTATTCTGTAGTACCAATTTATGATAAAAATTACCTGATTGATCCGAAGAAATTACATAGCCCTCAATAAAAGTATTATTTTGATCCTCAAAATATTGTACAGGATCGGTATCTTGTGTTATTTGAGTTTGTAAATTATGGACAAGCGTACATAGATCTACAAGTTGCATTTGTGAATCTGTTATAGTTTGTGGAGTAACTATTGGATTAGGAATACTAATTTCTGAGTCACAACCCCATAAAATCAGTATCCAGAAAACACCTAATAAAGAAGTATATTTATTCATCACTAAAAACGTAAAGATGTATTTAAAAAAAATGTAGTGCCTCTACCAAACCAATATTTAGCACCAAAAATGGGATTTTGTCGGTTTTGATCTTCTAAAAGACGCTGATAATTAGAGTTCCGAGTCTGCTGATACCCCCCTGTTATATAATGCTCATTTAAAATATTCTGAACTCCAAAAACACAACTCAAGTATTTCTTTTTTTTAATTTTAAAAGACTTTCCACCTACAATATTCCAAAGAAAAAAAGGCGTAAACTGTTCTTGTTGAAGTAAACGACGGGCAATAGTAGTATCATAATTTTGAAAGACCTGTCCATCAACATCAGTAGCAAAATAATCCGTTCTTAAATACGGGCTAATAGAAATAAAATGATCTGTAAAAAAATTTAATTGCGTACTCATCCACCAATATTTAGGATCTCTATACTGGATACCTACTCCAAATACTTGTTGCGGTCCATTAGAAAGCCTATAATTTTTCAAATAACTTGGAGTACTTGGTAAACTTTTATCTGGATCTGAGGTATGTACGGCTAATGTAGGATGATTAGCGTAATAGTGTTTTCCTAATGCAATTGCAGTATGTACACTTACTGCATCAGTAAATTTATAATTAACCCCTAATTCTAATCCATAACCAATAGTACTCGTATCTTGCAAAAACTCTTGATATAAACCTGCATTATCTTCCCTACCCAACCCTGCAAGATCCTCTAAATAATAAAAACGTGAAAACACCTCATGTTGCTTTTTCCAAAAGTACCCTCCAGCATTTAAAGTTAATTTTTGAAACTGATAATTATACTGCAATTGTGTACTTGTTACTTGCCTGTTTTTAATACCTAAAATTTGCTCATTACTGTAACGTTCATTGGTAAACAAGTGTTTTACCATTGGTAGGCTACTAGAAAAGAAAGCTGAAGTTTCCATATTCATTTTAGGGTTTATAGTATATTTCAAACTGTATTTCCCCGAAAAACCTTGATGGTGCAACCTAGAACTCTTACCAAACGAAAGCTGCCCTGGATAATAACCATTTTCATAAAAACCAATACGCTGTACTGTTCTATAACTTGCAGATACCCCTGTAGTCAATTGCCACTTTTTATGTTGATAATAGGCTTGAAAACTACTATTCCATTGTAAAATATTTAATTTATAGTGATACTTAAACATATCATTTTCGTATACTTTTCTATTTATTGTTTTTAAATTACTTTGAGATTGAGCTATTGGTGCATAAGGATCTACATCTAGGTAGTAACTTGCCCCTAAAAGATCTCGCAATGATGCATAATACTGGTTACCTACATAATCCAAGCTATGGTTTGCCCGAAACTCCCAAAAGGTATTGTATTTAAAATATTGAGAGGCATTTCCTGAAATGCGTAAATTATTCTCAACATCATCATACAAAATATAAGAAGCATAGCCTGAAGGCAACCTACTATTAGCATCATACATGTGTTGCCAATCTATCTGACCATTTCTTTTAAAATCTTCTAAAGCTAAATACGCAGATCTGTAATCTTTATCAATGGGTTCTCTTAAGAAATAACTCGGAAGATATTTATAATAGGTAGGATCAGGGTTTTGACCACCTCCCGAATAATAAAATTCATCTTCAAATTCTTGTAAGCTTACCCCACTATAATCCAAACGACTATTTTTTTGCATTCCAAGTTTTAAAAACAAATGGTGTTCTAATTCCCATTTTTTAGCTTTTTGTGGCGTATAAAAATGAGATAAAAAGACATGAGGCTGTTTTGTTCTTGTTGTTCTAGAATTTATGGGCTTTCCTGATAGATAGCCCCAATAAGGATTATAATAACGACTTTTTAAGCCTTCAACTTCTTTAGTTACCGCCCCTAATTTCCCTCGTAAAGTAGGAGTATAAAAAGCCGTAATATTAAAACGATGTTTCGCATTTAAGAAATGAGTAAGCGAACCAAAGATTGCATACGATTGTAAATGAGTCCCCTCAAAATAACCTTGCTGAGCTGTACTTCCTGATAAAGTAAATCCGTATTTCCATTTCCCTTCTCTCTTTGAGTTATACCCCACCAGTAACCTTTGATTGTAACTCCGATTTCCAAAACTATAGATGACTCTTCCTCCTTTTGAAAAAGCATCTGCATGCCAATGCATATGTGTTGTCCCTGCTAAATTCCCAAAACTATTTGGAATAAAGTCAAAACTAGAATACGTACTTTGAGAACGCATTCGATCATTAAGCCCATACCAACTATTCCAGTGTAATCGAGAATCTCTAAGGCTATTCATTTTAACACCATTAATAATTAACTCTTGATCTGTGCCATCCAGTCCTCTAGGCTTAAAAAATGTAGCACTCCATTCAAAAGCCGCACTACGCTCAAAAACAGTTCGATGGGCTTGAAGTAATAACTGAGTACCCATCGAACTAGAAAATATATCCTGTTCACTTAATTCCTGAATATCAGAAATAAAAAGCTTTGTAAAAGGAGTATTCTTAGAGTTTTTACTTGGAGATAACTCCAATACCCCTAAATCTAACACTTTATTTTGCTCAGAAAAGATTATAGGAATGCGTTTACTTTTGTAAGAGACTTTAGAAATATTTAAAATATGTGGTTCAAAACTAAGCTCCCATACTGCTTCAAATACTCCTTGGTTGTTGGTATTATAGGTATGATTTACATGATGTTGTTCTATTTGAATAATAGCATCTTGTATAGGTTTGTGGGTATTCACACTAACTACCTGCCCCCTTACAATAGTTTTTTGTGCAGAACTTATATAACCTTGAAAAAACAAAGCTAAACCCCATAAATACATCAATATATGCCCCCTCATAACAAATACAAATATATTCCTATTTTACACACAATAACCTAAAAATAAAATATTTAGAGCTTGTTTAAACTAAATACA
>WTKB01000321.1 GCA_011524575.1 Aquimarina sp. | reverse complement strand
TAGAAAGTAAAAAGGAATGATTTATTACGGTAATTTTAAGTGAGAATTGGTATAACTATCCTATAAGAAAAAGTTTAAACCTATTTCTATAAACGTACAACATCCCATAAAGAATCATTCTTTGGAACAGGAGCGGTTATGGTTATCGGTGTTTTTTTTACAGGATGGATAAAATGTAAAACACGTGCATGTAGATGAATACCTCCATTTTGATTACTTCTTTGCGCACCATACTTTAAATCACCTTTAATAGTACATCCAATCTTAGCAAGCTGTGCCCTTATTTGGTGATGTCTTCCTGTATGTAATTGGATTTCAAGAAGTGCATATTTCTGCAGCTTTAAAAGCAACTGATATTCTAAAATGGCTTGTTTAGAATCAGGAACAGGTTTTAAATGAGCGTAAGATTTATTTTGACGACTATTACGTTTTAAATAATGCACTAATCGAGCTGAGGGATTATCTGGAAAAGGATGAACCATGGCCCAATAGGTTTTCTCAAAAGACCGATCAACCAAAGCTTTATTAAGACGGGTAAGAGCTTTAGAAGTACGTGCAAAAATGATTACCCCACTGGTAGGTCGATCTAAACGATGTACAACACCTAAAAAAACATTTCCAGGCTTATTAAATCGCTTTGCTAGATACCCTTTTACAATTTCTGATAGCGGAATATCTGAAGTCTTATCTCCTTGCACAATATCTCCAGAACGTTTATTAATAGCAATAATATGATTATCTATATAAAGTACCTCTAGATTATCAACTGTAGAATGTTCTTTTATTATCATTACCTAAAAATTAAAAAATATCAATTGGTGTAAAAACAAAACGGAACTTCCATAAAAAATGAAAGTTCCGTTTGAAATAAAAAGTCAATAAAAATATTATTTGTAATAAATATAATTACATTTTTACAATAATAAATTCACTACGTCTGTTTAATTGATGCTCTTCCTCACTACACTTAACACCATCTGAACAACCATTAACAAGTTGATACTCTCCATAACCTCTACCTGTAAGTCGAGAAGCAGAAATACCACCAACATTAACAATATAATCAATAGTACTGTTAACCCTTCGCGTACTTAAATCCTCATTATACTGCTTAGAAGATCTACTATCAGTATGACTTCTTACATCAATATCAAGATTTGGGTACTCCCTCATTGCCTCAATTACTTTCTGAAGTTCTATTTCAGCATCAGGGCGTATAAATGATTTATCCAAATCAAAATAAATAGGGTTTAACTGTAATATTTTACCTAAATCTTGACCAAGTTCTGCCTCTGCTACTTTTGCAATTGGCTTCATACGAAGTGATAAAGGTAAATCATGAGAATACTCGTATCTTCCATCAGAAGCAAATGGTTTCTCCGAAGGATCGTAGCCATCTTTAAGAGCTCTTACAACATAATTAGTATCACAATCAACACCAAGATCATAATTACCATTACTATCTGAAACAGTACGCTCTAATTCGGTCATATCAGCATTAAATAAAATAACTGTTGCATTAGGAATGATCTCTTGAGTTTCTTCATCAGTAACCTGACCTTTCAAGTATTGTTTACACTCAGTAATAAGGTTTTTAACTTTAGTAAAAGCATAAATATCATCACTTCCCATACCTCCAGAACGATTACTTGAAAAATATCCTGTCTTATCATCATTACCAATAATAAATGCGAAATCATCACTAGAGGTATTTAAAGGCTCACCTAAATTAACAGGTTGTGTGAATGATACTTCTTCTCCAGATGCATAACTTGGTTTAGAAACAAAAACATCTAAACCACCGAGTCCAATATGTCCTTCACTAGAAAAATACAAATCTCCTTTATCACTAATAAAAGGAAAAGTCTCACGAGCTTCCGTATTAACCACTGAACCTAAATTAACAGGCTCTGAGTACGTACCATCATCTAAGATATCCACAGAAAAAATATCTGAAAAACCAAGCGTACCTGGCATATCAGATGCAAAGTATAACTTTTTATTATCAGGAGAAAGTGCAGGGTGTGCAACAGAATACTCATCACTATTAAAAGGTAATTCCTCTGCTTGAGTCCAGCCAGAACCTTTCTTTTCTGATTTGTAAAGCTTTAAAAGAGTAGTTCCTTCTTTACTTTTACGTCTTTTCTTACCTGTGTAATTGTTTCTTGTAAAATACATTGTGTTACCGTCATTTGTAAACACAGGTGTAGATTCGTGAAACTTCGTATTAATAGTGCTATTAAATAATGCTAAACCTTCAACTTCCCAAGAATCTTCAACACGTTGAGTCACGTAAAAATCTAAAAATTCAGCTTCATTCCATTCATGTAAATAATTAGAAATTGCAGATTTTCTTGGAGCACTAAAAATCAGTTTATCTTCATCATAGAAACTAGGACCAAAATCAGAACCTGTACCATTAATAGATCCTAAGTTTGCAACATTAAAAGAATTAGCTTGCATAGCAATTAAATCTAAATAATTTTGCTCGTTCGTATAATTAGAGATACGCTGCTCGTTCTCACCTGAAACACTTGCTAATTCATTAAGAATTTTGTCTGCTTCATCGTATCGTTTTAAGTGACGTAAAGTAAGGTTATAACGAAACAAATGCTCAGGCTTAATTGCTTTACCATATTTATTGTAAAGCTTTTCATACCAATCATGTGCGTTGCTTAATTCTGAATTAAAATAATACGAATCAGCAATACGCTCATACAAATCTTGAGATTCATAACCTGAATCCAAAGCTTTTAAATAAGAATTTCTTGCATCAATAAAGGCATATTCTTTATAATCCTTATCAGCACGTGAAATCAAACGCTCTTGGGCTGTAATAGAACCATGAATCGAGAAGAAAAATAGTCCTAAAAATAATATTTGTAATACTTTCATAATATAAAATATTTTTAAAAGAATCTTGGAGTTGTGATACCTTTATATTTCTTAAATAATTCGTAACGTACAATCAATTCAAAACTACCATCATTGTACTGTTCTAATTCTGTAGTCTCTCTGTCATAAGCAAAACCGAGCATAAGAGCATCAGAAACTTGAAAACCAACAAGAGCACTTAGAGCAGCATCCCAACGGTATGCTAAACCTAAAGTAAGTTTTTCATGAAACAAAAAGTTAGCAGAAACATCTACTTGTAATGGTGCACCAACAGTAGCTTTAGTTAATAATGCAGGCTTAAAAAGAACAACATCTGATAAATCAAAAGTCTTACCAATGGTAAAGTAATAGTGCAAACGCTCTTTTGCGATAAAACTAGAAGAAGAACTATCTGTAAGCGTAACTACATCACTATCAAAATGTTTTGTTTCTAAGAAATTTGGAACACTTAAACCTGCATAGAAAGTATCTGTATAATAAAATAAACCAGCACCAACATTAGGGCTAAAACGATTATTTACTAACTGATCATACTCTGAATCATCTAAATCAAAACGTTTAAGTTCATCGTAATTAACGCTCATTAAATTTGCTGTAGCCTTAATACCAAAACTTAATTTACCCGTGTTAGAAGTAGGAATAGTATATGAGTAGTCGATATTAAATTGACTCTCTGTAACAGGTCCTATTTTATCGTGAATGATTGTACCACCAAGTCCAGATCTTGTAAAACCAAGTGGAGAATGTAATGATAAAGTTTGTGTACGAGGAGCTCCATCAATACCTACCCACTGCGAACGGTGTAATCCTACAATACTTAAAACGTCTCTACTTCCCGCATAAGCAGGGTTAATAGCTATAGTATTGTACATATACTGAGTGTACTGAGCATCTTGCTGAGCAAAAACTTCAACTCCTGCAAATACAGACAGAACTATAAAAATAAATTTCTTATATATGGTCTTCATAATATTAAAAGGTTATTTAATTCAGGAGTATAACATCAAAAGATTATATACTCCTGAATTTTGAGATTCATTATTATTACAACTACAATTATTAATTAATGTACAAGTATCCAGTTAAATTATTAGAAGCACCATCTGTATTATTCTGATAATCTAACACATAGAAATAAGTACCTGTAGGAAGCAACTCACTATCTCCTCCAACTACAACTCTACCTGATGTAGCATAACCTCTAAATCTTTCTCCAGTGCTATGGTAGTTAGTACTTTCAAACACTTTTACACCCCAACGGTTAAATATCTTTAAAGTGTTAGTAGTATTCTCTAATCCTGAAATAACTAACTCATCATTTTTACCATCACCATTAGGAGAAATCGTATTATAAATGTCAATATCGCCCGGAAGATCTTGACCTGGTTGTAAATAATCGTACACACCATTAAGGTCAGCATCACGTGTTTCACCACTATTAGGATCTAAATCAATATCAGGGTTAGGACCTTCATTAATGGTTAGAATACTATCTCCGTCATCATCAATATCTAAATAATCAGGAAGATCATCTGCTATTACATAATCAGAAACTTCTGGATCTGTACTTAAAGTTAGGTCTGTATTTAAATAATCTGATGAACCATCTCCGTCTAAATCAGCTACAGGACTATCATCAACAGGATCCGTGTCATTTGGATCAACCTCAAATATAGTAGCAACTTCATCATCATCATCATCCGTATCTAAATAGTTTGGAATACCATCACCATCTGTATCATCATAATTAGGAGCATTATCACCATCTGTATCCGTAGGATCTTGACCATCTAAATCTGCATCAATCTCTTCTGAAGTAGGCACCTTGTCACCATCATCATCCGTATCTTGGAAGTCATGAATATCATCTACAGATTGCTCAATATCAGACGAAGCATCAGAATTCAAAATAGTATAATTAACTGTTTGACTTTCTGGATCATCTTGAACACCATCAGGGATACCATCATCTCCGTAAGGACCTGAGATAACTCCTTCATCTGAAATAGTTAGATTAGAAAGATCCGCTCCTGATTCATATACATCAAGGATACCATCACCATCAGCATCTAAATCCAAACGATCTAAAATACCATCACCATCTGTATCTAAAGTAGGATCTCCATTCTCTTCTTCAACATCTGTAATACCATCATTGTCATCGTCATAATCATTAATATCTGGAATTCCATCCTCATCAGAATCCATACCTACAACTGTTGGATCATCAGGAATACCGTCGTTATTAGTATCAATATCAGTTGCATCAGTTGTATCGTCAGAAATATCCTCAAGTTCTTCACCTAAAACAGAAGTTGCTGTTACTGTAGCTGAACTAGAAACACTACCCTCAACAATATCATCTAGTGTTACTGTATAACTAGCATTGAAATCCTGAGATGATAAACCTGCTAAGTCGGTAAGCGTAAAAGTATCATTTGTTAAAGGATTAACAATTGTAATGTCTGATAATGGTAATGATCCTGTGTTAGTAATTGTAATCACATAATCAATAACATCACCTACACTTGTATAAGTAGAAGTTGATGCAACTTGAGTAAGCTCTAAACTCGCCTCTCCAAGAATAATTACAGTATTATCATTAGTAGTATCACCATCACTTGTTCCATCAAAATCAAGTGTTTCAACAGTTTCATTATCTGCAATAGCATCTCCATAGAAATCTGTATCTGCATCAGAGTCATCTGTTACGGAAACTCCCTGTGGAGTTACACCAACTACCTCAGAAGCATTTTGTAAATACCCATTGTCAATATCAGATTGTACAACTGGATAAGTTGCTGTAACAACTTCTGATTCCCCTGGAGCTAATGAGTCTATTGTAATAGGATCAATCGTTGCATCAGGAACAATTGCTCCAAGTATATCATCAGTAACTTCAATAGAAGATAAAGTTACACTACCTGTGTTAGTAACTGTATATGTAAAAGTAACTAAGTCACCAACATCTGAAGTTAAATCAGTTCCTAAGTCATAAGTAGCTCCTTGAGATATTTGAATAGAAGGATTTTGATCTATAGTCGTATAAGTTGGATCATCATTAGTATCTGTACCCGTATCTGGACCATCTACTGTTTCTGGATCTGTAATAGGTGATCCGTCAGGATCTGTACCAGAATCTGAGGTATCTACAACAGGTGCACCTGGAGTACCATCAGGTAAATCTGGTGAAGTTCCTGTAACCTGAGCTGAATTCTCAACAGTACCATTATCAATATCATCTTGAGTGATGCTATAAGTATATTCATAAGTCTCGGTTGCTCCAACTGCTAATGTAGTGGCAATAGTTACTGAAGAATTAGCAAAAATTGCATCTTCTAAAATAATATCCGTCAATACCGTTTCACCTGTATTAGTAACTTCAAAAGTATAAGTAATTTGATCATCTACATCTACTATAGTAGCATCATTACCTAAAGTAATCGTAGGAACTGAAGCACTTTTGATAAGTTCTAGAGCAGATACACCTGGGAAACTAACTACTGTTGGGTCATTGGTAGGATCACCATCTGTAATACCATCTCCGTCTGGTGAGTCAACCGTTTCAGGATCAGTAATAGTTACACCATCTGAATCAGTATCGGTATCTGAGATATCTGTAACCGTATTCACTTGAGGATCAGAACCTGTTACTGTTGCTGTATTTTCTGCATATCCATTAGTTACATCTAAAGCTGTAATTACATAGGTAGCAGTTGCAGTAGCTGTCTCACCTGGTAATAATGTAGTAGAACTAAGCGTTACCGCTGAACCTAGAGCAACATCAGTAATACTAATATTATCAATAGTTACATTACCTGTATTCTCAACTTCAAAACTAAAGGTAATCTCATCATTCTCATCTATCTCTCCATTTGCATTTGTATCACTAGGAACACTTGCACTCTTAGTAAGCTCTAAAGATGGCTCTTGAGATAGATCTGTAATCGTTGGATCGTTTGTAGGATCTGTATCTGTATCTGGACCATCTACAAGTTCTGGATTCGTAATAGGTGTACCATCAGCATCAGAACCTGAATCAGAAGTATCTGTCACTGCTGCTGCAGGAGAACCATCAGGTAAATTTGGTGGAGTTCCTGATACTTCAGCTGTGTTTTCAACTAAACCATTATCGATATCATCTTGTGTTAATGTGTAAATACCTTGATAAGTGAAAGATTCACCAGAAGCAAGGGATGACACTAAACTTATAGTTGATGTACCTAATAAATCATCTTGCAATGTAATTGCTGATAAGGCTTGCTCACCTGTATTTGTTACAACAAAATCATAAGTAATTGTATCTCCAGCATCTAAAATTGTAGTATTAGTTCCTAAAGAAACCGTTGGGGCTGACGCAGTTTTAACAAGTTCAATGGAAGCATCTTCTGGGAAACTAACTACTGTTGGGTCATTAGTAGGATCACCATCTGTAACACCTGTACCATCAGGAGAATCAACTGTTTCAGGATCTGTGATCGTAGCACCATCAGCATCTGTATCTGTATCTGAAACATCTGTTACTGTTACTGATTGAGGATCAGAACCTGTTACTGTTGCTGTATTTTCTGCATATCCATTAGTTACATCTAAAGCTGTAATTACATAGGTAGCAGTTGCAGTAGCTGTCTCACCTGGTAATAATGTAGTAGAACTAAGCGTTACCGCTGAACCTAGAGCAACATCAGTAATACTAATATTATCAATAGTTACATTACCTGTATTCTCAACTTCAAAACTAAAGGTAATCTCATCATTCTCATCTATCTCTCCATTTGCATTTGTATCACTAGGAACACTTGCACTCTTAGTAAGCTCTAAAGATGGCTCTTGAGATAGATCTGTAATCGTTGGATCGTTTGTAGGATCTGTATCTGTATCTGGACCATCTACAAGTTCTGGATTCGTAATAGGTGTACCATCAGCATCAGAACCTGAATCAGAAGTATCTGTAACCGTACCAGAAGCTGTTCCATCTGATAAAGTCGGACCTTCACCTTGAACTGTAGCCGTATTTTCTATAAGACCACTATCTATATCATCTTGAGTAATTGTGTGTGTGTACTCATAAGAAAGCGTTTCACCTGCAGCAAGTGTAGAAGGCGTTAATGCCATAGCATTAATTCCAAAAAGTGTGTCTGTAAGTGTGAGTCCAGTTACAGAAGCAGGACCTTCATTGGTTACATCAAAAGTATAGGTAATCGTGTCACCTGCATCAACAGAAGTAGTATTTGAACCTAATGCAGTAGTTGCAGCACTCGCTGATTTTACTAACACAAGTACTGGAGCATCAAAGGTGTCATCACAAGAATCAGGAGTACCATCTAAATCTTCATCTGGACCATCTTGTTGGAAATCATAAGTAGTATCTATATTACCATCAAATGGTATTGCATAACTTGCGGCAGTAATCGAACCATCAGCATCAACAATAGTAGAAGCATCTGTTGGATCTACTCCAAAAACTCCAGTATCGCCACCATCAGCGTCACTATCGTCATAAGCTTCGTTAGCATCCGAACAACCATCAGCATCACTATCTAAATTCAAAGAATCTAAAGTACCAGCTGTGGTCTCTATTGGAGAAACAGTAGTTGTTGCTGTGAATGTATCATCACTTTCTATAGTATCTGCAAGACCATTAGCACCAAAAGATTCTGTTGGATCAATAACACCATCGTTATCTGTATCTACAGCACCTTGAGAAAGCAAACCTGATTCTACTAAGTCATAAATACCATCATTATCACTATCTACATCTAAATGGTTAGGCACTCCGTCATTATCAAAGTCAAAAGCATCAACAATTCCATCACCATTAGCATCAGTATAATCTGTAAGTGAACCATCACCAACACCACCATCATCAGTAGTATCTTGGTAATTTAAAACACCATCACCATCTTCATCACCATCTGGATTAAGACCTGATGCGTTTTCTTCAGTATCTATTATACCATCATTATCATCATCAATATCTAATACATCTGTAATACCATCATCATCACTATCAATTTCAATAGTTAAACGTACAGTTTGTTCAAAACTAAAACAAACATTATCAGGATGCGTAATTACCAAAGTATAATCTTTTCCATCAAGACCTGTCACATCACTAATCACTAGCTCATCAGTAGCTGTTCCTGAGTAAACACCAGTATCTGTTAATGCTACACCATCTTCTTGCCATTCATAAGCAATTGAACTTGATAAATCTGTTGTACCTGTAGTAAAGTCAGGAGTCGTATCAGGAGAGATCCCTGTAAAAGAATCTGTTGTAATTGCAGAAACAGAATCAATTGTAAAGGTAGCACTATCTCCACTAAATAAACTTTGATCTACTAATGAAGTGGCATCAACAACAACTTCTAAAGGAAGGGTACTTGCAAGCGTTCCTGTAGAAGCTACAGCAGGAGAACCAACGTAAGTGGCCTGACCATCTGCATCTAGAGTAAATCCTACAGCCGTAACAAGACCTAAAGTATTTACATCAGAAGCCGTAACTACACCACCGTAAGTTCCATCAGCATTAGTATCAGTACCTTCAGCTCCATAGGCTTGATCTGCATCTACACACCCATCATTATCACTATCGGTATCTACACGATCCTCATAACCATCACCATCATAGTCAGGACAAATCACAATTTCAATTTGGAAATTTCCACCTCTTTCTAGATTAGATGTCGTTGTAATTGTTCCGTAAGTACCATGTTTAATTAAGAAAGCTGATGTAGAAGAATATCCAGCTGTAACAGCATAATCAAGGTCTGTAGACACATCTGGAGCTACATCTGTAACAGAAAAATCTGCTAAACCATAAACCACTTCACCATTATCTAAAGTATAAGCTGATAATTTAGAACCTATCGACACAATATCATCAGTATTACTAAAACCAGATACATCCGTAAATCCAGCATTTGAATTATCTAAATCTTGAAGTGTAATTTCAACATAAGAGAAAGTTACAGGAATACCTATTAAATCAGTTGCAGTTACAGTACCTGTTTCCACAAAATTAACTTTCATTTCAAAATATTCTTGTTGACTTGGATTTGGAGAATCAATCAAATAATTATCTGCAGAGAAAGCAAAACTTCCATCAAGTGTACCTGTATTGGAATACGAACCAATCATTTCTACTCTTAAATCATATTCTTGACCTGTCTTAGGATCAGTAAAATATGAAGTTTTTAAAAGTACATCACCAGTAGTTACTGGAATGTTATACCCAGCTACTGTTCTATTTACAATTACCCAGTCATCCCCTTCATTAGAAGCTAATAAAGAACTTGGACATTCATCTGTATCTAAAATACCATCGTTATCATCATCTAAATCCGTACGATCTGGAATACCATCATTATCAGAATCTGACTGAAGAATAATAGGATTGTTATTTTCATCAATCAATGGTTCTTCATTAGAAGTAAATTTAAATGCAGAACCTTTATTATCTGAACTTCGAATACCAATAGTAAAATCAAAAGTATGAATCTCCTCCGCATTAAAACGAATCGTTTGTTGCTCCTCGGTAATAGCAGGATTAATATTATCTGCGTCTGTAGCATCAATCTCTACAAAACCTTCAGTTACCAATATGGTATTACGACTCAACATCACATCAGTAAAATCATCTAAATCAATACGAACATACTCCTGAATAAGTGTTCCTGAAGCAGATTGATAATAATCAATATCTCGAATCTCAAAAGATGGACTCAAGAATAAAGCATTACCCGCTGTAGGATCTGTAAAATCGTAAGTACCCGCCTCATAAAAAGCAGTATTTAAAGTAACTTCCAATCCTTGACCTGGTTCCCCACCATCAAATACATTATTAGGGTTTAATGAAAAACCAATATTCGCCCCAGAAGCGTTTGGTTGCACAAAACGATCAAGAGCAACAGATTCATAAATAAAATCATTTGTAGCATCCTCTGCCGTAACTGTACCACTAAAAGGATCTGACATTGCTGCAACTGTAATAACGATATCCAAGGGAACACCCTCAAAACTATAACCAACATTACGATAAGCAACAGCATCACCTAAACCTAACAATGGTGAATGATTATTATTACTTGTTGTTAAAGCATCCATTCTTACATCAGAAAGTGGATTGTCTGGAACATCAGTAGCATCCGCCCCATGTGCTACAGTAAAAAACTGATTACCATTATTGTAGTAAATGGCTTGAAGATCAGGATCAGCAAAATAAACATCCATACGATCATCAGCAACAACCGGTGATAAATTTACTTGTGCAAGAGCAAAGGTAGAAACTAAAGTCACCCAAAAAGGCAACAAGAATCTAATCAGACTCAAATAATTATTTTTCATAAACAATTTATTAATTCGACGTTCAATGATAAATTACAAATACAAATGTATAGGAACTAGATCAAGAAATTTTAGAGTTTTGAATATCTACTCATAGATTATAGATGTATTACACAATTTAAACGATATTATGAAAAAAGAAATTTAATAATATTAACATCTAATTCCGTAACACACTAATTAAAATACACTTACTGCTTATCTTCAGCTAAAAATGAATGTGATACCACAGAGGTATCCTCCTCATTATTTGCATTAAATTTTTTAAGTTGCTTCATCCAATAAATAAAAGCAACCATTCCAATAAGCATAAACAACCAGTTAAAAATATTAGCAACCCCCCATTGAGTAAGTTCTAACTCTCTAAAAAAATTGTAAGGGATAAATGCAACTTCTTCAAACAAAAAAGCAATACCTTCAAATAAACTTTTCATAATAATTATTTTTAATGCAAATTTAAGCAAAGCTAAAGCGGTTCACAATTTTTAATTTTATGTAAGTAAAACTTTTTACGGAATCTATTTTTTCTAAGAGCTTGTTTAAACTGAATACGAACTGTAATTCAAAAGTTTAAGGTTTTGGTTTACTTTTAAATGATGCACATATCGAGATATGTAAATCTTTTTAAAGTGATCCAAGTTCTTAAAATTTTGGATTACAGGAAGTAGGGAGTTTAAACAAGCTCTAATACCAATTCGTATAATTATATATGTAAGAGCTCATTTAAGATCACTACTTCCTGTATTTAATTTAAACAAACTCTAAAGGTTTTAAATATACCTAGAATCTGAAAGTAAAATAATATATTTGCAAAAAAACGAGAGACATGGATAGTCAAAAAATGAACCAATTATTCGACAAAGTTATTGACACTTATCATATAGTAGATCAAGTTGATCAAGAATTTAATAATCCATATACATCAGAAGACCTATTAAATCATTTACTATACAAAAAATGCTGGATTGACACCGTACAATGGCATTATGAAGATCTTATTAGAGACCCAAAAATAGACCCTATAGCCGCATTAAAACTAAAAAGACAAATTGATGCTTCTAACCAAGAACGCACAGATATGGTAGAGTTTATAGATAGTTTCTTTCTAAACACTTATAAAAACACCGCTGTACTTGAAGAAGCTACTATCAATACAGAGAGCCCTGCTTGGGCCATTGATAGACTATCTATTTTAGCTCTAAAGATTTATCACATGAAAGAAGAAACACTACGTAAAGATGCTTCTGAACCTCATGTAAACGCATGCAAGCAAAAACTTAATATACTACTTGAACAACGCCAAGACTTATCCACAGCGATCTCACAGTTATTAACAGATATCGCAACAGGAAAAAAATTTATGAAAGTTTACAAGCAAATGAAAATGTATAACGACAACGAACTCAACCCAGTACTTAGAAATAACAACGCATAAAACTTATTAACAAAGTTGTTAATAACTTATCTAAAACTGTGAATACATCTTTTAACAACTACACAAACGTTCATTTAGTTTTAATCCGACTATCGGCAATGGGGGATGTTGCCATGAGTGTGCATGTAATTTTAGCCTTTAGAGAAAAATATCCAAAGGCTAAAATTACAGTAGTTACAAAAAAACTATTCCAACCTATTTTTGAACAAATCTCAAACACATGTATTATAGTTTGGGATACAAAAATAAAACATAAAGGCTTTTTAGGAATTTTAAAGATATACCAAGAAATAAAAAAAATTAAGCCTACTCATTTTGCAGATCTGCACCAAGTACTCCGATCTAAAACACTTACCCTACTTCTATCATTAAATAAAACAATACTTTGTAAAAGTATTGACAAAGGAAGAAAAGAAAAAAAGGCACTTACCCATTGGGAAAGAAAAACATTTAAACCCCTAAAAACTAGCCATCAAAGATATTTAGAAGTTTTAATAGATTTAGGGTTTACTAACATTCAGTTAAAAGCTAAAAATATACTTACACCACTTTGCTTAAGTTTAAATTCTAAAAAATGTATCAACTATAATTCATCAAAAACTTACATAGGTATTGCTCCATTTGCACAACATGAGTCAAAAGTTTATCCTATAGAACAACTTAAAAAAGTAATTATTGAGCTAAACAAAAATGATAATTACCAAATTTTGTTATTTGGAGGAGGTAGCTATGAAAAACAACAGCTTGATACGATTTGTAAAACATTAAAAAATACACATAATTTAGTAGGTAAGTTAAATTTTAGAGAAGAACTGGAAGTAATCTCACAGCTTAAATTAATGATTTCTATGGATAGTGGTAATGGTCACCTTGCCACTATGTATGGCGTGCCTGTTATTTCTATTTGGGGTCTTACACATCCGTATGCTGGGTTTGCTCCGTATATGCAAATTTCTGAAAATAACATACTACCTGATTTAGAAAAATTCCCAAAAATACCAACATCAGTATATGGAAATAAATATCCTAAAGGATACCTTGAAGCCTTTAATACAATAAATTACAAAGATATTATTAAAAGATCTTTAGAAGTGATTAACGAATAATTAATTAGTGACCTTATATCGGTTAATTTAAGAGCTTATTCTAAACCTTGTTTCAAAGTTATTTTTGAAACAAAAGCTCTATTCGTTTTAAAAAAAGATCTTCATTACATGAAATTATTACCCGCTGACCCACAGAAAACACCCTCTGAGAATGAGCTGTACAAGACCAACCCCCACATACTACACGAATATGATAATGTGAACCACTAAAAAAACACTTATCAACTATAAAAGATGCTGAATGAGACTCCTTAACAACTATTTCCCAAGGATATAGAAGTACATTCTGTGTATAATTATGCTTCAAATCCAAATTTAATAAATGAGCAGGAATTTCATTAACGGTAAAAAAGAGCTGAGAAATATACCTATCGTAAGGATTAAAAACTAAATGATCTGTTTGGTCGAAGGCTACTTGCTTTCCGTTTTTTAATACCAAAACACGATCAGCAAAACCTAAGATATCTTCAACTTGATGGGTAACTGTGATACAAGTAATATTTTTATTTTTAAGATAAGTAAATATCCGATGACGTAAATCAGACTTTAAAGCTTGATCTATTTGACTAAAAGGCTCATCCAATAATAATACCTGAGGCTCTAAAGCAAGCACCTTTGCTAAGGCAACACGCTGCTTTTGTCCTCCACTCAAATACCGTACATGTACATTAGCTTTTGAAGATAACCCAACAAGCTCTAACAATTGATCTACTTTTTGTTTTTTTTTCTTTGGATAAAAATTAGATAAAAAATCACCAACATTATCTCTTACAGAAATAAAAGGCATAATACCTAAATCTTGAGCCAAATACTTCATAAACTCATAACCAGGAATTAGAAAATGTTCAGGACCTAATAAAAGTTTGTTGTTATAAAAAATTTGACCTGATTCTAAAGAAAGTAAACCATATATCGCCTTTAAAAGTGTACTCTTACCAGAACCACTATGCCCAACTACCGATAAATGCTCACCTTGATTAACATTAAAAGAAATATTCTTTAAAATAGAAGTATCAGAACTTGATTTATTAATACCATCTGAAAAAAGAGTAACACTTACATTGTCAATACGAAGCATAAAAAGAATATTCAAATACTAAAACTCTAATTTCTTTTTACGAAGCTCAAAATTTTGCCCTAAATAGACCTTTCGTACCACCTCATCTTTTGCTAAATCTTCGGGAACGCCAGACTTTAAAATCTTACCTTCAAACATTAAATACGTTTTATCCGTAATGGCTAATGTTTCTTGTACATTATGATCTGTTATTAAAATACCGATATCTTTTTTCTTTAAACGTGCTATTATCCCTTGAATATCCTCAACTGCAACTGGATCGACTCCTGCAAACGGTTCATCTAATAAAATAAACTTAGGGTTTGTAGCTAATGCTCTTGCAATTTCTGTACGACGTCGTTCTCCTCCACTTAATAAATCACCTTGACGTTTACGACGTTCTTGTAAATTAAACTCTTCTATTAGTTCATCACATCGGTAACGCTGTTCTTTTTTTGAAAGATTAGTAAGTTGAAGTACACTTAAAATATTTTGCTCCACGGTTAATTTCCTAAAAATAGACTGTTCTTGAGCAAGATACCCAATACCATTTTGTGCCCTTTTATACATTGGGAAATTAGTAATATCTGTGTTATCTAAATAAATATGACCTTTGGAGGGTTTTACAAAACCTACAATCATATAAAAAGAAGTTGTTTTTCCTGCACCATTAGGACCTAATAATCCAACTATCTGACCTTGTTCTACAGCTAAGGAAATACCTTGTACGGCTTTTTTAGCTTTGTAACTTTTTATTAAATTATCTGCCTTAAGTATCATAAAAATTACAACGGATTAAAATGCTTCCTTTTCAAGATTTTTAGCAACTGCTTTGGCTATTAATATACTTATCTCGTAAAGTATAATAATAGGAATACTTACAATAATCTGACTGGCAACATCTGGTGGAGTAATCACTGCGGAAAGAATCAATACGATCACTAAAGAAATTTTACGATATTGTCGTAATCCTTCTGCGGTAACTAAGCCAATTTTAGCTAAGAAATAAATTACAATGGGGAGTTCAAAAACTAAGCCACAGGCCAAAACTGATGCCCGCACAAGCGAAATATAACTTGATAAATCAAACTCGTTTAGTACCTGATCACTAACTTGGTAACTCCCTAAAAAATTAATAGATAAAGGTGTGATAACATAATATCCAAATAATACACCTAAGAAAAATAATAGCGAAGAAAAAAACAAAAAACCTCTTGCAGATTTTTTTTCATTACTAAGTAGTGCAGGAGCAATGAATTTCCAAAACTCATATAATACATAAGGAAAAGCGACAATAAAACCCGCTGTTATTGATGTCCAAATATGTGCTGAAAATTGCCCAGCCATTGTACGACTCTGAATAATAAAAGGTAATTCATCCAAACAAAAACTACGATCTAGACCTAAAACTCCAGAAAGCCAACAAAAAAATCGGTAGGTAGGGAACTCAGTACGTTTAGGTCCAAAAAGTAAACCATCAAACACGATACCCTTACACATAAAAGCAACAAGACCTGCAATTAATACAGCTATTGTTGCACGTATTAAATGCCAACGTAACTCTTCTAGATGGTCTAAAAAAGACATTTGCTGTGGATTACTTTTTTTACTCATAATAAATTAACACTTTTTATAAAAAGAATATGGATCTTAAAATCAAAATTATATTCTAAATATACATCTTTTAAAAGTTCATCTCCACAACTATAGGACAATGGTCACTATGTTTTGCTTCTGGTAAAATACGTGCTGTGGCTAAATGTGATTTTAATTCTTGAGTGACCATATGATAATCAATACGCCAACCCTTGTTATTACCACGAGCATTTGCACGATAACTCCACCAAGAATACTGGTGGGGTTGCGTATTAAACACTCTAAAAGTATCTATAAAACCACTTTCTATAAACTGCGTAAGCCAATCTCGCTCTTTAGGTAAAAATCCAGAAGTGTTTTTTAAACGTACAGGATCATGAATATCAATAGGTTTATGACAAATATTATAATCTCCACAAATAAGTAATTTTGGAAATTGTTTTTGAAGCTCTTGAGTATAGGCTAATAAATCATCCATATACTGAAATTTATACGAGAGACGATCTGTATTAGTACCACTTGGCAAATACATACTCATTATAGAGAGCTCTTCAAAGTCCACACGTAGATTTCGACCTTCAAAATCCATATAGTCAATACCCGTACCATAAACTACATTTTTAGGTTCCGATTTGCACAAAATAGCAACTCCACTGTAACCTTTCTTTTGAGCACTAAACCAATAGGTATAAGGATAACCCGCGTTTTTAAAAACGTCTAAATCGAGCTGTTCTTTTTGAGCTTTGATTTCCTGAAGACAGATTACATCAGGATTTGCAGCTTGAAGCCATTCGATAAAGCCCTTTTTAAGTGCAGCTCGAATACCATTTACGTTATATGAGATAACTTTCATAGAATGTGTACTAATAAAAAACTATTTACTACCCTCGGTACTTTGTGTACCAGTAGCGTACTTTCCTTCTAAAAATTCTTCAGGATATAAAAAATGATTGTATGGAAAACGAGTTACATGAATATCTCGAATTTCTTTGTAAACCCTACTTTTAAAAGTCTCGAAATTTTCTTTGTCTCTTGCAGAAATAAATAGCACACGATCACCAAGTTGTGCCATCCATGTTTTTTTCCACTCTTCTAGGGTATAATGTTTTTTTGTTTTTTGAGTTATTAAATCATCAGACTCTATAGTATCATGGGTGTAAGCATCAATTTTATTAAAGACAATTATTGTTTTTTTATTATGAGCATCTATTTCTTTAAGCGTATTATTTACAGAATCTATATGGTCTTCAAATTGAGGATGGGCTATATCAACAATATGTAATAATAAATCCGCTTCTCGAACCTCATCTAGTGTACTCTTAAAACTCTCTACAAGTTGGGTAGGTAATTTACGTATAAAACCTACAGTATCCGATAATAAAAAAGGAAGATTACCAATTGTTACCTTTCTTACTGTAGTATCAAGGGTGGCGAAAAGTTTATTCTCAGCAAAAACATTACTCTTTGAAATAGCATTCATCAGTGTAGATTTCCCTACATTGGTATATCCAATTAAGGCGACTCTAACCAATTTACCTCGGTTAGAACGCTGGGTCGCCATTTGCTTATCAATGGTCTTCAATTTATTTTTGAGTAACGAAATACGATCTCGCACAATCCTACGGTCAGTCTCAATCTCGGTTTCACCTGGACCACGCATACCAATACCTCCTTTTTGTCGCTCTAAGTGTGTCCACATACCTGAAAGCCTTGGGAGTAAATATTGATATTGAGCCAATTCTACTTGTGTTTTCGCATAACTTGTCTGAGCCCTTTGAGCGAAAATATCAAGTATCAAACGTGTTCTATCAATAATCTTAACATCGAGAAGATTATTGATATTTTTCTGTTGTGAAGGACTGAGCTCATCATCAAAAATAACGGTATTGATATGATTACTTTCTATGTATTGTTTTACTTCTTCCATCTTACCTTTTCCAATAAAAGTTTTTGGATTAGGTGTCTCTACTTTTTGATGAAATCTGTGCACAACCTCTGCTCCAGCAGTGTAAGCTAAAAACGCTAATTCATCTAAAAATTCGTGAAGCTTTTCTTCTGTTTGATGCTGCGTAATAACACCTACAAGTATCGCTTTTTCGTAAGAAATTTCTTGTTTTTCAAGCATTGTATAGGTTAACTAAATTGAAATGATTTAATTTCTTATTTTTCTATTGTTTTTTGAACATAACCACAAGTAAGCATCTCATCTCCATAATAAGGATTACGAATTTCTTTTGAATTTGAAAACCAAAAAGCTCCTTTTCCCTCAAATGCCATAGGACAAAACTGCTTATAGATAATACCTTTTTGTAATTCTGTTTCTAAAAGCGATGCTATTTCTTTGCTTAAATCCTCAAAATAGACACGCTGTTTTTTAAGCTCATCTTGTGCTTTGATTTGATTTATAATCGCTACAATTTTAGAGTTTGGAAATTGCTTTTCTGCAAATACAGCCAACTGACTAGCTACTTCTTTTGATTGCTCACCATTAGAGTTCACCAAAACTGCTTTTAAAGCTAAATACTGATTGAAAAGCTCTTCTACATTCTTGTTGTTAAAAATAGATTTACTGTGAGAATTGGTTTCATTTAAGTCTCTAGAAATAGAAGTATTTTGTGAAGGAGCTACCTTAGTTTCAGGAGCTTTATTTTTGCATTGACAACACACAAAAAGGAATGGAGCGATGAAAAAGAAAATATGTTTTAATTTCATGGTAACTTAAAGATTAATACAAATATCAAAAATACTATTTTTTTATCTATTGATATTTTAATAATTATTTTAAAAGAATTAATTTAAGAGCATGTTTCAACTCCCTACTTCCTGTGATCCAAAATCTTAAGAACTTGAATCACTTTAAAAAGATTTACATATCTCGATATATGCATCATTTAAAAGTAAACCAAAACGTTAATCTTCTGAATTACAGTTTTTATTTAGCTAAAAAAAGCTATTATTTTTCTCTTGATCAATAATTTTAACATGAGGCATCTGATCATACAAACGAT